>JASLIH010000390.1 GCA_030152105.1 Actinomycetes bacterium | reverse complement strand
CGGGCCTGGGCTGGGCTGATGGGGTGCGCCGCCAGGGACTCGAACCCCGAACCGTTGCCTTAAGAGGGCACTGCTCTGCCAATTGAGCTAGCGGCGCGCACGGGGAAGGAGGCTACCAGAGGCGGCCGTGGGCTGCGACGGCGTCAGCGGCGGCGGGGACGGGACCGGGGCTGGCGGTCCCAGCCGTTGTGGGTGGAGCAGCGGCGGGCCGGGTTGTAGCTGGACAGCTGGACATGGCAGCCGGACGCCTCGCAGATCCGGCGCCGGCCGAAGGAGCGGACGGGGACGTCAGCTCCGACGGCTCGCCGGCGGGTGGTGCTCGATACGGTCATAGATGCAGTGTTCCGTGACCAGATCAGGCGCAAACCCCTCAGGAACGGGGGCGGGTGACCAGGTTGGAGCGGTCGAGCTGGTGGCGGGCGTCGATCAGCCGGACCGCGCCGGAGACCGAGCGCATCGACAGGGACTGGGTCAGCACCTCGTGGGCCCGGAAGCGGACGCCGCGCAGGAGTTCGCCGTCGGTGACGCCGGTGGCGGCGAAGAAGACGTTGTCGCCGCGGACCAGGTCGTCGATGGCGAGGACCTGGTCGAGGTCGTAGCCGGCGTCCAGGGCGGCCCGGCGCTCGTCGTCGTTGCGGGGCCACAGCCGGCCGTACAGGGCGCCGCCGAGGCACTTGAGGGCGCAGGCGGTGATCACGCCCTCGGGGGTGCCGCCGATCCCGACGGCGACGTCGACCCCGGTCTCCTCTCGGGCGGCCATGATGGCCCCGGCGACGTCCCCGTCGAGCAGGAACTTGATCCGCGCCCCGGTGGCCCGGACCCGGCCGACCAACTCCTCCTCGTGGCGGGGCCGGTCGAGGATGCAGACCGTCAGCTCGGTCACGTCGGAGCCCTTGGCCTTGGCGATGCGGCGCAGGTTCTCCTCGATCGGGGCCTCGAAGTCGACCACGTCGGCGGCGTCGCCTCCGACGGCCAGCTTCTCCATGTAGACGCACGGACCCGGGTCGAACATGGTGCCCCGCTCGGCCAGGGCGACCACGGCGATGGCGTTGGGGAGGCTCTTGGCGGTCAGGGTGGTCCCGTCGACGGGATCGACGGCGATGTCGACCTGGGGCGGACTGCCGCTGCCGACCCGCTCGCCGTTGTAGAGCATAGGGGCGTTGTCCTTCTCGCCCTCGCCGATCACCACCACGCCGTCCATGGCGATCTGGCCCAGCACCGGGCGCATGGCGTCGACGGCCGCCTGGTCGACCTTCTCCTTGTCGCCCCGGCCCAGGTGCCGGGCCCCCGCGATGGCCGCCGCCTCGGTGGCGCGAACCAGCTCGAGAGCGAGGTTGCGGTCGGGCTCTGGCCCGGTCTGAGCCTGTTCGGTCACGGCGTACCTCCCGGTGACGGTGCGACAGCTGTGTATAGGATCGGCTATGGCAGCCCACGATGTCATGCGCCGCTATCTGGAGGCCGTGCAGCGCGGCGACTGGGCGACCGGTTTCGGCTTCTTCGCCGACGACATCGTCCTCCACGTTCCCGGCCGCTCGTCGCTCGCCGGCGAGCACCGCGGCCGCACGGCCGCCGAGGGCTACCTCCGCGCCGCCCTCGCCCGCGCCCACGGGGCCGAGGTCGCCGTTGAGCTGGTCGACATGCTGGCCAGCGAGGAGCGGGTGGCCCTGATCGTCCGCGAGCGCTTCTCCCGCCCCGAGGGCGCCGTGGAGATCCGCCGGGCCAACGTGTACCGCCTCCTCGGCGACCGGATCGCCGAGGTCTGGATCTTCGAGGCCAACCAGTACGAGGTCGACGAGCTGTTCGCCGACCCCCCGCCCGGCGGCTGAGCAGGGCCGGGCCCAAGGGTGGCCCGCGTCCTGCGGATATCCGACAATATGCACGGTTTGCTCGACTTTGGGGTTGCGCTGGGCAAAACTTACCGGAGCCGTCGGAAGGAGATCGCCATGATTCGAAGGTTCGTGACCGTGCTGTCGGTGCTGGTCGTCGTCGTGGGCGTAATGCTGTCCGGACCGGCGGTCGGGCGCTCCCGAATGGGCGGCCAGGCGGCCGCCGGGGCGGCCGCGCCCGAGCTGTCCACCACCAGCCGCCTGCAGGACCGCCGCGAGGTCGCGGCTGGGACGCGGGCCTATGCGATCGGCTTCGAGGACGGGCGGTTCTACGCCAACGGCTGGCACATCACCGGCGAGATGGGGGGTGTGTGGACTCCACCCCTGAAGCTCGTCGACGGGGTCTGGTTCGGCCTGGACGACCAGTGGGTCGGCCCGGCGACGAAGTTTTCCAGCGGATGGGGCTACTCGCGTTACGAGCTGCCCGACACCGCCGGGCTGAAGGTGGCCCGCACCGACGTCGCGCCCGACGGGCGCCGCGGGGCGCTGTTCGGCCTCGAGATCACCAACCCCGGGGCGGCGCGGACCGCCAAGCTGACCGTCGACGCCCACTCCGAGCTGATGGGGCAGTACCCGTGGGGATTCGGCGGCGTCACGCCCAACGCCAGCGACAACCTCCCCGACAAGGGCAGCTACGACGGCCAGAACCTGGTCTTCACCGACGACGGTGCCCTGCCCGGCGCCCCCGAGCACCACTACGCGGCGCTGGTCGGCACCGCGATGAAGCCTGGCTCGGGGACAATCGGCGACCGGTTCTGGGGTCCCCAGCCCGGTCACCGCTGCACCGGCACCGAGCCGGGTGCACCCGCCGACCCCAAGCCGTCGGCGTGCGACGACGGCCCGTTCGGCAAGGGCACGGGCGGGGAACTGACCTACACCCTCTCCCTCCCCGCGGGCGGCTCGAGGACCGTGTGGCTGGCGGTCGCCGGCTCGGACAAGGGCCTGGCTCCGGCGCAGCAGGAGCTGGCCCGGGTGCTGCAGGATCCGGACGGCCAGCTCGCCGCGAAGGTGGCCTCCCGCCAGCAGCTGTCGGAGATGACCCAGCTCTCGTTGCCCGGCGACCCGCTGGTGCAGGACGCGGTCGAGTGGGGCAAGCAGAACCTCGCCGACCTCACCCAGCGCGCCGAGAACCTCCAGATCCGCTGGACCAACCAGGGCAAGCAGTTCCCGGAGCCGTCGGGCACCGTCGACAAGGCGACCTGGATCGGCGCCGGCTTCCCGGACTACCCGTGGATCTTCGGCACCGACGCGGAGTACACCGCGTTCGCGGGCGTGTCGGTGGGCCAGTTCGAGACCATGAAGGCCAACCTGCGGACGCTGCGGGACATCTCCGAGGTCCTCAACGACCGGTCCGGGGTGGTGGTCCACGAGTCGGTGGCCGACGGCTCCATCTGGTTTGGGCACGACTCGCGCCACACCAACCCCGACGGCACCGTCTCCTACGACTTCAACGCCGACGAGACAGTCAAGTTCCCCAGCGCGGTGGCGCTGCTGTGGCGCTGGACCGGCGATGACCGCTTCCGCGACGACCTGTACGACTTCGCCGTGCGCAACCTGCGCTACGTCGCGCGGACCCTGGACGCCGACAACGACGGCTGGCCCGAGGGGCTCGGCAACGTCGAGCGCACCGGGATGGGCCCGGAGAAGCTGGACGTCGCCGTCTACTACATCCGCGGCCTGTACGACCTGGCCGACATGGCCCGCTCCAAGCACGACGGCGCCACCTTCGCCTGGGCCATGAACCAGGCCCGCCGGCTGCAGGGGCGGTTCGACGGCACCTGGTGGTTCCAGGCGGCGCAGCAGTACGCCGACTCGCTCAACGACCCGGGCAACGTGCAGTCGTTCCAGAAGCACTGGATCGGCCAGACGCCGATGGAGGCCGAGCTGCGTGTCGGCGGCCAGACGGTTCCCGGCCTGGCCCCGTCCGACCACGGCGACACGGCGCTGGCGGGACGGGAGAACGACTGCTTCAGCGGCGAGCGTCCGCTCAACCGCGGCCTGTTCCACACCGGCTGCGGCGGCGGGGCCAACGGTCAGGGCGAGAAGGTCATCTTCGGCCTGACGACCTCGATCCAGTCGATCGGTGAGGGCAACTACGGCCGGCTCGGTGCCGACCAGCAGCAGCGCTACACTCACGCGATCGCCGAGACGATGTTCAACGAGCCCGAGACCGGCGGCACGCCGGACGAGCAGCCGGGCGCGACGCCCGAGACCTTCCCGGCGCCGGACCAGGGCGCGAACATCGACCGCTGCTGGACCTGCCGCTCGATGTTCATGCAGGCCTGGAACAACTACGGCACCGCCTGGGCGGTGGTGCACCAGTGGCTGGGCGTGCGGCCCGACCTCGGCTGGGGACGGGTCGAGTTCGTCCCGCAGGTGCCGCAGGGGCAGACCACGGTGCAGGGAGCGCACATCCGGCTCGGCGGCGGCTTCGCCGACGTGCGGGCCACCCACACCGGGAACTCCTATCAGACCACCATCGCTGTCAGCCAGCGCGTGGGCGCCGACCAGGTCGCCATCGGCCACACGCTCCCGGCCGGGGCGCGGCCCGCGGCCGTCGTCCTCGACGGGCGGCAGGTGCACAACTACCAGGTCGTCGAGACCAACCGTGGGACCGAGGTGACGGCGCCGACCGGCGCGGGCCGTCACACCCTGACCATCACGACCTGACCTGAGCCGGGCCGCCGGGGGTGCGGGGCCACCCGCACCCCCGGCGCGCGCTTGCCATCGTCCGTCGCGTGGACGACGATCGAGAGCGTTCTGGTGTCGTCTGGTGCCCCCAATGGGGTCGGTGCGAGGTCGCCGTGCCGGGATCGAGGTCGCGCGGGGACGTCGTGCGGGCCATCCTGCAGGTCGTGGCCGCCCTGGTGGTCCTGGTCGCCGTCCGCTGGTCGGTCACCGGTGGGAGTTCCCGCCCAATCGTGGCGCCGGCATCGACCATGACTCCCGAGCCTTCCGTGGTCGTCCCCCGCGACCCACCGCCGCGGATCCAGGTGGCCGCCGGGACCCGGCTGTCGCTGGGCGGTCGCCAGCCGGCCGTGGTTGATCCGGCGAGCGGGTCGATCCGGCGGATCCCGCCGCCAGCGGGCCAGGGCATGATCGTGTTCCGCCAGGGGTCGTTCACCGTACTGGTCGCCGACGGGCACGCCTGGGCGGTCCCGGCGGGCCAGGCCGGTCCGCGACGGCTGCTCGGCCAGGCCCTCCTGGCCCTGCCCGCCGTGGCAGCGGACCGCGCCTGGCTGGTCGACACCCGCTTCGGTCCCCCCGAGCAACGATACGGCCTGGTCGAGGTGAGCCTGGCCGACGGGCGTCGGCACGCCGAATGGACCCTTCCGTACCAGGTCGAGCCGCTCGCGGTCCTCCGCTTGGGGGTGCTCGCTCACGACATCGACGGCGACCTGGTGGTGGTCGAGCCGGGCAGCGGCAGGGTTCGGGCGCTGCTGGCCCATAACGCGACCTTCCTCGACATCCGCGCCGGCCGTGTGGCCTGGTTGGCCGGTGAGCTGCTGTACGTCCGCGACCTGGCCAGGGATACCACGATTGTGGTCTCGCCGCCCCCGGCGAGCGCCGGCTGGTTCGGCGCCGGCGCGCCGGTGTCGTGGGCGGGCTGCTGCTACGGGCTGGGCGCGTTCGACCCCGGGGGCCGCTGGCTAGCCGTCTACACCCACCTGGCCAGCCCACGGTCGCTGGGGCTGGCGATCGTCGACCTGACCGTCGGCCGAGCCGCGCTGCTGGCCGGGTCCGAGGACGTGACCCCGACCGGCGGCCAGCCCAGCCTCGGGTGGGCCTCGAACGGCTGGCTGTTCTTCTTCGCGTCCGGCCCAACCACCGCGGTCGCCGCCTGGCGGCCGGGCGAGCGGGCCGCGGGCCTGGTCTGGCTGGACGTCGACCGGGCGCTCGACACCATCCCCCGCGCCCTGGCCCCGAACTAGGCGGACCGCGACCGGGCATGGCATTACGGTCCGACGGCGAGCTCAGCCGGGGCAGCCCTGGGGGCCGCACGGACCCGTGGCCACCACGATGAGCATCGCCCCCACGCCGAGGGCGATACCCAGGCGGGCCCGAGGGTTGATGAAGTCGTCGCGGAGCCACGCCTTGATCGCCGACCAGATGGCCAGGACGCCCAGGAAGAACCCGATCATGCTGACGGCCGCGAACACTAGCGTGGGCAGGGTGAAGGGGGCCGGGGCGTCCGAGGGGGTGCCCGGCATGCGGCCGACGACCAGCGCCCGGGTCACGGCCGCCGACGCCGCCGAGATCAGACCGCTCGCCCCGGCGACCAGGGCCGTCCGATCAGGCGCCACGGCGCGGCGTCAGCCGCGCCGGCGCCATCGGATCGCCAGGCCGAGCAGCACGACGAAGCCGAGCAGGATCAACGCCGACCGCAGGGCCGGCTTGCCCTGGAGCTCGAGCACGACGGTCTGGACGAACGCGACTGCAGTGAAGAAGCCGAGCACCCCGATGATCATCTCGATTCGCTGGGCCTTCGCCCTGGGGTGCACGGCTCCTTCCTCGCCGGAACGGTCAGCCCTTGACGCCGCCGGCGGTCAGCCCGGCGACGATGCGGCGCTGGAGGACCAGCACCAGGATGACCAGCGGGACCGTGACGACGGTTCCGGCGGCCATGATGGCGGTGTACGGCTCCTGATGTGGCTGGCTGCCGGTGAAGCCGGCGATGGCCACGGTCACCGGCTGGGTCTTGTCGCTGGAGAGCTGGCTGGCCAGAAGGAACTCGTTCCAGGCGGCGATGAACGCCAGGATCGCGGTGGTGAACAGGCCGGGAGCGGCGAGCGGCAGGATGACCCTGCGGAAGGCCTGTCCCGGGGTGGCGCCGTCGACCAGGGCCGCCTGCTCCAGCTCCCACGGCATCTCGGCGAAGAAGGCGGTCAGGACGTAGATGGTCAGCGGCAGGGCGAAGGAGATGTCGGGGATGATCAGCGCCTGATAGGTCCCGAACCAGCCGATGTTGGTGAACAGCTGGAACAGCGGGGTCAGGAGGGCGACGCCGGGGAACATCGAGGCACCGAGCACGAGGCCCAGGACCACGAACTTGCCCCGGAAGTCCAGTCGGGCCAGCGCGTAGGCGGCGAACACCCCGAACATGACGGCCAGGATGGTCGTGCAGACCCCGATGATGACGCTGTTGAGCAGGGCGCGGGCGAAGTGGTTGCCCAGGCTGGTGTCGAAGACGGTGCTGTAGTTGTCCAGGGTGACGTGGGTGGGCCAGGGGGTGTTGTCGAAGGTGTAGCCGACGTCGCGGAAGGACGTGACGATCATCCAGTAGAACGGGGCGAGGCAGAAGATGACGATAAGGACGATGCCGGTGTAGCTGCGCACTGTCCCCCAGTTGATGCCCTTCCTGCTCCGCACCCGCGGTTCAGCGGCGTCGGCCGCCGCGCGGCCGGGTTCGACGGTGGTTGTCGAGGCCATCTCAGCGCGCCCCCTTCTGCTGCGACTGCTGGGTCTGGACCACGTTGGCCCCCAGGAGCTTCACGAAGAGGAACGCGACCAGGAAGATGAACAGGAACGTGATGGTCGACAACGCCGCCGCGCTGTTGAACCCCTGTCGGATCTGGTTGACGACCAGGATCGAGAGCGTGCTGGTGCCGTTGGCCCCGCCGGTGAGGATGTAGGGCAGGTCGAAGATCCGCAGCACGTCCAGGGTCCGGAACAGGATCGCCACCAGCAGCGCTGGCTTGACCAGGGGCAGGGTGATCTTGGTGAACCGCTGCCATGCGGTGGCGCCGTCCATCTTGGCCGCCTCGTAGACGTCCTCGGGGATGATCTGCAGCCCGGCCAGGATCAGCAGCGCGATGAACGGGGTGGTCTTCCAGACGTCGGCGACGACGACCGCGAACCGGGCCGGCCACTCCGAACCGGTCCACAGGATCTCGGTGTGGAGCAGGCTGTTGGCGATCCCGTCGAACGCGAAGATGAAGAACCACAGCTTGGCCGTGACGGCGGTCGGGATCGACCAGGGCACCAGGACGCTGGCCCGCATCAGCCCGCGGCCCTTGAACGCGCGGGACATCACCAGCGCCATCCACATGCCGAGGACGACCTCGATGGTCACCGAGGCCACGGTGAAGAAGATGGTCGCCCCCATGGAGGGCCAGAACTGCGACCCCAGCGTGCCGGGCGGGCATTTGATGTCCCCGCACCGCTGGAAGATCCAGTGGGTGTAGTTCGAGAAGCCGGCGAAGCCGCCCTCGACGAACAGCCCCGTCTGTGGATCCAGGCCGGCGTCCTTCTGGAAGGACATGACGATCGCCCGGACCACCGGGTAGCCGATCACGATCAGCAGCATCACGATGGCCGGGGCGATCAGGTACAGGCCGAGCCGGCTGCGCGCAGCGTCGAGCTCCGGACGGCCCCGGCGGCGCCGCTTCGGGGGCTCGCCGGATTCTGCGTCGCGGGTGCCGGCTTCAGAGGTGGCGGTCATTGGGCCTCCCGAAGGATGCGACGTTGGCAGACGTCCAGCGGTGAGCGGTGGTGGGACTCGGGTCGGGTGTCGGGTGGGTGGTGTCGGGTGGGTGAGCCCACCCGGCACCACCCGTCGATCAGCCTCCTGCCGTTGACGCCGCCTGGATCGCGGCCTGCATGTCGGTCAATGCCTGTGGCACCGGCTTGTCTCCCTTGATGGCCGCGTAGGCGTTGTCCTGCACCGCCTTGGTCACCGCCGGGTAGAAGGGGGTGACGGGGCGGGGCACGGCGTTGAGGATGGAGGTCTTCAGCACCGGCAGGTACGGAGCCTTCTTGACCAGCGCAGGGTCGTCGTACAGGGCCTGCAGGGCCGGCGCGTTGGAGGCCTGGGTCACGAAGAAGCGCTGCGACTCGTCGGACTCCAGGAACTTCAGGAAGTCCAAGGCGGTGGCCTTGTGGGCGGAGTAGGCGCTGATGGCGGCGTTGTGGCCACCGAGGCTGGACGCACCCGGCTTCCCGGCGTCGCCCGGCAGCGGCGCGACCGCGAACTTGCCCTTCACCTTGGAGCTGCCGTCGGTCGTGGCCAGGCTGTACACGTACGGCCACTGCCGCAGGAACAGCAGCTTGCCGGCCTCGAAGGACGCGCGGCCCTCCTCCTCGGTGTAGGTGATCGCCTGCTTGGGGATGTCGCCATTCTTGTAGGCGTCGGCCAGCCGGCTGAGGCCCTTGGCCGCCTCCGGGGATTCGACCGAGGGCGTCTTGCCATCCTCGCCGACGATCACGCCGCCGGCGGTGTTGATCGCCTCAGAGGCGTTCACCGTCAGGCCCTCGTACTTCTGGAACTGGCCAGCGTAGCAGTCCATGTTGTTCTTCTTGGCGATCGGGCACATCGCGATCATCTCGTCCCAGGTCTTGGGCGGGTTCGGGACGAGGTCCTTGCGGTAGTAGAGCATGCCGCCGTCGCTGGTCACCGGGGCGGCGTAGAGGGTGTTGTTGTAGGTCGCGGTCTTGACCGTCGCGGGCAGCAGCTTGGAGGTGTCCAGCGTGAAGCTGTCCTTCAGCGGCTGCAGCCACCCCTTGGCCGCGAACTCCGGGGTCCAGACGACGTCGACGCTGGCCACGTCGTAGTTGGGGTCCTTGGCCTGGAAGTGCTGCACCAGGTCGTCGTGCTGCGCGTCGGCCTCGTCGGACTGCTCCTTGAACGTCGCCTTCTCGTTCGGGTGGGCGGCGTTCCACTTCTCGAGGAGCGGCCGGATGGTGTTGGTGTTGTCCTTGCCCTGGACATAGGTGATCGGCCCGCGGGCGCTGGCGCCCTCGTCCGATCCGCCGCCCGAGCTCGAACCCCCACCGCAACCAGCCAGGAACACGACAGCCGTTACCGCGGCCAGCGTGGTCATGAGCCCGTTTCGTCTACCCACATCGACTCCTTACTGTGCATCGGACCGCCCACCTAGCGGCCGAACGGATGAACCTCGCGGTCTCGCGCCGCGTCAGGCGCCCACCAGCCGGTGAGGCCCCGACCGCTTGGAGCCTACCCAACTCGCAAGACGCGACATCTTCCCCCTCCACGTCGAGTTCCTTCCCGCATTGGGCAGGAACGAACTTCCCCGCTCCGGCTCCTCCCCGGCCTCGTCGTCAGCCACAGGGTCCCACCTAGCTGGATTCTGCCTTACCATCGCCGGTTTGAGAAGCCGGACCAGGCTGCGGGCGGCCGGAGACCACCCTGGTCGGCGACTGTAGCCACCCGTACAGATCGGGCATTCGGTCTTGACAGGGCAAAGTCGCCCTGGAAGCGTTACTGGACCGTTCCATCTTAAGGGGAGAGAGCGACGATGAGGTCCTGGCTCCGCCGTGTCCTGCCCATCCTGCTCGCAACCGCGCTGCTGGCGGTGCCGGCCGCGGCGTCGGCGCGCCCGGGCACCGACCAGGCCCGCCACAGCCTGCGGGCGCCGCTCACCGGCGAGAACTTCTACTTCCTGATGGCCGATCGGTTCGAGAACGGCACCACCGGCAACGACCTCGGCGGACTGCCCGCCGATCGCCTGGTCTCGGGCTTCGACCCCACCGCCAAGGGCTTCTACCACGGGGGTGACCTGGCCGGGATCCGGCAGCGCCTGGCCTACATCCGCGGCCTGGGGACGACCTCGATCTGGCTCACCCCGAGCTTCAAGAACAAGGCGGTCCAGCTCGAAGACGGCCCGTCGGCCGGCTACCACGGCTACTGGATCACCGACTTCACCCAGATCGACCCGCATCTCGGCACCAACGCCGAGCTGGCGGCGCTGATCGGCGAGGCCCACGCGATGGGCATGAAGGTCTTCTTCGACATCATCACCAACCACACCGCCGACGTGATCGACTACGAGGAGGGCCACCGGCCGGCGTACGTCTCCAAGGATCGGGAGCCCTACCGGACCGCCGCCGGCACCCCCTTCGACGACCGCGACTACGCCGGCACCACGACCTTCCCCCCGCTGAGCCGCACCGAGAGCTTTCCCTACACGCCCTTCAACCCGGCCGCGGCCCCCGCGAAGGAGCCGGCCTGGCTCAACGACGTGACCCTGTATCACAACCGCGGCAACACCACCTTTGTTGGCGAGAACTCCCTGTACGGCGACTTCTTCGGCCTCGATGACCTGTTCACCGAGCAGCCCCGGGTCGTCCAGGGCATGATCGACATCTACGACACATGGATCCGGGACTTCGGCATCGACGGCTTCCGCATCGACACCATGAAGCACGTCAACGACGAGTTCTGGCAGCGGTTCGGGCCCGAGGTGCTCGCCTACGCCCGTCAGCACGGCAAGCGCCAGTTCTTCATGTTCGGCGAGGTGTTCGACACCACCAAGGCATTCACCTCGCACTTCCCGACCCACGACCGGGTGCAGGCGGTACTCGACTTCCCGTTCCAGCAGGCCGCCCAGAACTTCGCAGCCAACTCGCATCCGACCGACGAGCTGCGCGACTTCTTCGGCGGCGACGACTGGTACACCGACGCCGACTCGAACGTCTACCAGCTACCGACGTTCCTCGGGAACCACGACATGGGGCGCATCGGCCGCTTCATCAAGGTCGCCAACTCCGACGCCACCGACGCCGAGGCGCTGGCCCGGGACCGGTTGGCCCACGCGCTGATGTACTTCTCCCGCGGCAACCCAGTGGTCTACTACGGCGACGAGCAGGGGTTCACCGGCGACGGCGGCGACCAGGATGCCCGCCAGGACATGTTCCCCAGCCAGGTCGCCTCCTACAACGACGACGACCTGATCGGCACCGACGCGACCACCGCCGACGACAACTTCGACGCCGACCACCCGCTGTACCAGTCGATCGGCGAGTTGGCAGCTGTAACCCGTCGCCACCGGGCGCTGCGCGACGGTGCCCAGCAGCACCGCTGGTCCTCCAGCGGCCCCGGCATCTACGCCTTCTCCCGTCTGGACCGGCACGACCAGCACGAGTACGTCGTGGCGGTCAACAATGCCGAGCAGCCCGAGACGGCCGCGATCCCGACCTATATGCGGGACACGAGCTTCCGGCTCGTCTACGGGTCCGGGCCGCAGCGCCTCCGCAGCGACACCGGCAAGCTGCTCGGCGTGACCGTGGGGCCGCTCTCGGCCGTGGTCTACCGTGCCGCCGACCCGCTGGAACGCAGCCGTCGCGCTCCCGCGGTCGCCCTGGCCGCCCCGGGTCCTCTGCGCGACCGCGCCGAGATCCGCGCCGACGTCGGCGGCGACCAGTTCGCCGAGGTGACGTTCCTGGCCCGGGTCGGCGGCGGCGGCTGGCAGCCGATCGGCACCGACGACAACGCGCCCTTCCGGGTCTTCCACGACGTGGCCGACCTCGTGCCGGGCACACGCGTCCAGTACCAGGCGGTGGTGCTCGACAACGCCGGCCACACCCGCTCCAGCGCCGCCCGCGCCGGCACCGTCGCCCCACCGGCGATCGAGTTAGAGACGCCCACCGACGGTAGCCGCGTTCGCGGCGAGGTCGAGGTGCGGGCGGTGGCCACCCCCGACCACCCGAACTACTCGGTGACCTTCTACCGCCAGGTCGGCGGCGGGGGCTGGACGCCGATCGGTACCGATACCTCCTCGCCGGTCTACACCGCCTTCGACGACACCAGCGGGCTGGCCGACGGCAGCACCGTCCGTTACAAGGCGGTGCTCACGTACGCGCCCGGCCAGGTGGTGGAGAGCGCCACCCGCAGCGTCACCGTAGTCACCGAGCCGGTGACCACCGCCATCGTCCACTATCGCCGTCCCGCCGGCGACTTCGACCAGTGGGGCCTGCACCTGTGGGGGGACGCGATCGCCGACGGGGTGGCCACCACCTGGGACGCGCCCCGGCAGCGGGACGGCACCGACGCCTTCGGCGCCTTCTATCGGATCCCGCTCAAGGACGACACCAAGCCGGTCAACTTCATCATGCACCAGCCCAGCGGCGACGTGGTCCCCGACACCCGCGAGCCGGGCGGCGACCGCAGCTTCGTGCCCCTCGAGCATCCCGAGATCTGGCTCGTCCAGGGCGACCCGACCGTCTACTTCAGCCCGCCGAGCTGAGGCGGCGGCCCGTCTCACGTTGTCAGGGTGCACCCGTTGTGGCAGGGTGCCCCGGTGACCCGCTCCGGCGCAGCCGACGCGCCCTGGTGGCGCGACCCCGTCATCTATCAGATCTATGTCCGCAGCTTCGCCGACTCCGATGGTGACGGCGTCGGCGATCTGCCCGGCGTCCGGTCCCGGCTGCCCTATATCCGCGAGCTAGGCGTCGACGCGATCTGGCTGAACCCGTTCTACCCCTCGCCCCAGGCCGACGCGGGCTACGACGTCACCGACTACCGCGAGGTCGACCCAGTCCTCGGGACGCTCGACGACCTCGACAAGCTCGTCCGCGATGCGCATGCGTCGGGACTGCGGGTCCTCATCGACCTCGTACCCAACCACACGTCCAGCGAGCACGCGTGGTTCCGGGCGGCGCTGGCGGCGCCGCCGGGCAGCGGGGAGCGGGCCCGATACATCTTCAGGGGCGGCCGTGGTCCGGGTGGCGAGAGGCCGCCCAACGACTGGGGCAGCAACTTCGGGGGTCGGGCGTGGACCCGCGTCACAGAGCCTGACGGCAGCCCTGGCCAGTGGTATCTGCACCTTTTCGCCCCTGGGCAGCCCGATCTGGACTGGACGAACGACGAGGTGCGGGCGGAATTCGAGTCGATCCTGCGCTTCTGGTTCGACCGCGGGGTCGACGGCTTTCGCATCGACGTGGCCCATGGCCTTTCCAAGGACTCCGAGATGCCGGACCTCGCCGGAAACTACGCGGGCTCGGGGCCGGCGATCGAGGGCCACCCGCACTGGGACCGGGACGAGGTCCACGACGTCTACCGTGGGTGGCGACGGGTCAGCGACTCCTACCCTGGCAACCGAACCTTCGTCGCCGAGGTATGGGTGCAGAATCCCGAGCGGCTCGCGCTGTACCTACGGCCCGAGGAGCTCCACACCGCGTTCAACTTCAGCCTTCTGCTCGCGCCGTGGGACGCCGAGAGGCTGCGAACAGCCATTGATGAAAGCATCGAGGCGCTCGCCAAGGTGGGGGCGCCCCCAACCTGGGTGCTGTCCAACCACGACGTTGTTCGCCACCTCACGCGGTACGGCGGCGGCGAGCTGGGCAGGCGGCGGGCCCGGGCTGCCGCCCTGCTGCTGTTCGCCCTGCCTGGGGGTGCGTACGTCTACCAGGGCGAGGAGCTCGGCCTGCCCGAGGTCACCGACTTGCCCGACGAGACCCGGAAGGACCCGATTTTCGCTCGCACCGGTGGCGCGGACCGTGGCCGGGACGGGTGCCGGGTCCCAGTGCCCTGGTCGGGAGCGAAGCCGCCGTTCGGGTTCGGGCCTTCCGGCGAGCCGTGGCTGCCCCAGCCGGAGGACTGGGCGGCGCTGACGGTGGAGCGGCAGGCACCGGATCCTTCCTCGATGCTCACCCTGTACCGTGACGCCCTCGCGCTGCGACGGAAGCTGCCGGCGCTGGGTGACGGGCAGTTGGCCTGGATCGAAGCCGGCCAGGATCTGCTTGCCTTCCGGCGCGAGCCGGGGTTCATGTGCGTGGTCAATCTCGGCGACAAGCCGGCCCATGTGGCCAGGGAGCTGCTCCCCGAGGGGGCGGTCGTCATACTGGCCAGCGGGCCGGTCGATGCCGGGGGAGAGATCCCCGGCGCGACCGCGGCCTGGTACGCCCAGGACTGACAGTGGTCAGCGAAGGCAACCGCCATGGACAGGAACGGCCGGTAGCACCGCGGCGTCCCATCGAGGCCCTCGTCCCAGATCCGTCGCCAGAACCCGGTGTCGCTGAGGTCGTTCATCGGGACATGGACGGTGGCCAGCCCGGCTGGCGGTGGCCCGCACCGGGGTCACGTTCCTTGTCGTTGTGCAGGTCGAGGATGGTCCGGATGCCGTGGCCCCGCAGCGCCGCCTACCCCGCCGGGCTAAGCTCGCCGGGGGAGTGGGACCGCACCACCGCCCTCCACCGGTCACGCGGCCTCCGGCGGCGCGGAGGCCGCCAGGTCGTGGCGTTGAGCAGCCTTCCCAGTCCAGGTGCCGTCCGAGGCCGTGACGCTCAGCCGCCTACTCGAACCGCCAGCGGGTGGCGCCGTACGGCTCGGCGGTGGCGACCCCGAACGCGGTGCGGAGGGTGAGGAAAAGAGGTGCCCACGGCGGCGGGCCGGCGCTCGTGGCGCTGTAGGGGGCCGTGAACGCGTCACCGTCGACGTCCCACCTTGTCTTCCCCTGTGCGGGCACCTCCCGTTGAGAGATCCGCTGACATCCGGGCGGTGCGTGCCGCTGGGTCGATGGTCGGGCCGACGAGAATCAGTCCACGGACTCGGTCGGGGTGGCGCACGGCCAGGTCGACGGCTACCCGACAGCCGAGGGAGTTGCCGAGCAACACGACGGGTGGCAGCCCGGTTGCTTCGAGCCAGTCGGCCAGGTGCCCGGCATGCTCGGCGACGTTCAGGACCCGGCCCGGTTCGTCGCTGAGCTCGAAGCCGGGCAGGTCGATCACGGGGACGGGTGGTGGCTGGCAAGTCGGGCCGCCAATGGCACCAGGTAGCTGTGGGTAACGGCCAGGCTGTGGACCAGGACCAGCCGGCAGAGTGGCGTAGGGACTGGCACGCGGAGTGCGGTCATGGAGGGATGACCCCTCGGCGACCGGTGCCGGTATGTTGTGCAGCTTAGCTGCGCACGCAGCCGCTGGTGGCGTGGGGGCGCCATGCCAGGGCTGTGTGGCAGCCGCGCTACAACCTGGTGCTACTTGGCGTGCTGGCGCAAGGCGGCGATCAGCTCGTCCTTGCTCATGGACGAGCGGCCTTCGATCTCCAGCTCGCGGGCGCGGTCGCGTAGCTCCTCGAGGCTGCGCTCGGCGAACGGGCGTCGGTCGATCTTGCTGTCCTGGGTTCGCGCCTCGGCCTTGTGGGCGTCGCCCTTGGGCTGGCGCTGCTCGCGCAGGGCGGCGATCAGCTCGTCCTTGCTCATCGAGCCGCGGCCTTCGATCTCCAGCTCGCGGGCGCGGTCGCGTAGCTCCTCGACGCTGCGCTCCTCGAAGCCGCGCCGGTCTGGCTTGGTGTCCTGCGCGCCGTTCTCCGTGCGCGTCTCATCCGTTGGAGCCTTGGCCTTGGCGGCGGTCGGCTGCTCGGAGCGCTCGCGGCCGGCGGGCTGGGGCTGGTTGTCCTTGGCTTCCCGGAGGAGGCCCTCGACCTCACGGAGGCGCTGGTGGGCGCTGGA
>JASLIH010000362.1 GCA_030152105.1 Actinomycetes bacterium | reverse complement strand
CAGGGCGATCGGCTACGCCGAGCGGCTCCTGCGCGAGGACCCGCTGCGGGAGGCGACCTACCGGCTCCTGATGCGGCTCCACGACGCCCGCGGCGACCGGGCCAGGGCGCTGCGGACCTACCACGCCTGCGCGGCCACCCTTGAGCGCGAGCTGAGCGTCGAGCCGTCGGCGGCGACGCGGCGGGCCTATGCGGCGCTGCTGCCACCCAGCGCCGAGCCGGCCCCCGAGCCGGCGGCGGGACGGACCGGTCCGCTCGGCCGGCCGCCCCTGGTCGGCCGGGACGCCCAGCGGGCCCGCCTGACCGGCCTGTGGCGGGCCGCCGAGGCCGGGGCCGCCCAGCTGGTGCTGGTCACCGGCGAGCCCGGCGCCGGCAAGACGCGGCTGGTCGAGGAGTTCAGCTCCTGGTGCGCCTCCCGCGGGGCCGCGACCAGCCAGGCCCGCTCCTACCCGGCCGAGGGGGCGCTCGCCTACGGGCCGGTGGTGGCCTGGCTCCGCTCGGACGCCCTGGCCGGGCACCTCGGACGGCTCGACCCGGCCCGGCGGGAGGAGCTGGCCCGCCTGCTGCCCGAGCTCCGCCCGGCCGCGCCCGGCCGCCCCGCTCCCGCCCCGCCGCCCGACCGCGACCAGCGCCGGCTCCTGTTCGAGGCACTCGCCGGGGCCGTGCTGGCGTCCCCCGGCCCGCTGCTGCTGGTCGCCGACGACCTGCACTGGGCCGACCGGGAGACCCTGCAGTTCCTGCACTACCTGCTCCGAGCCCAGCCGCGGGCCCCGCTCCTGGTGGTGGCGACCGTCCGGCCCGAGGAGCTGGACCCGGAGCACCCGCTGCACGACCTGCTGACCGGGCTGCGGGCGCTCGACCGGGTCGCCGAGGTCGAGGTCGGGCGGTTCTCGGCCCGGGAGACGGCGGCCCTGGCCGAGCGGCTGCGCCGGCGGCCGCTCACCGCCCCCGAGGCCGAGCGGCTGTTCGCCGAGACCGAGGGCAACCCGCTGTTCGTGGTCGAGGCCCTGCGCGCCGGCTGGAGCGGGCAGGACCAGCCCGCCCCGGTCACCCCGAAGGTCCAGGCGGTGATCGAGTCCCGCCTCGCCCAGCTGTCGGGCCCGGCCCGCGACCTGGCCGGGGTCGCCGCGACCATCGGGCGGGAGTTCAGCACCGACGTGCTCGCCGAGGCCAGCCAGGCCGGCGAGGCGGCCCTGGTCGGCGGGCTGGACGAGCTGTGGCGGCGCCGCCTGGTCCGGGACCAGGGGCCCGACGCCTACGACTTCACCCACGACCGGGTCCGGGAGGCCGCCTACCTCGGCCTCAGCCCGGCCCGGCGCCGCCACACCCACCTGCTCGTCGCCAGGGCGCTGGAGCGGCTGCACGCCGGCGATCCCGAGCCGGTGGCCGCCCAGGTGGCCGCCCACCACGAGCGGGCCGGCGCGGTCTCCGAGGCGGTCGCCTGGTACGAGCGTGCCGCCTCGGCGGCCCAGCGGCTGCCAGCCTACGACGAGGCCGTCCGCCTGCTCGGCCGCGCCCTCCGGCTGCTCCGGGCCCAGCCCCCGTCCCCGGCCCACCGGGAGCGCGAGCTGGCCCTCCTGACCCGCCTCCAGGGACCGCTCGGCATCGTCGACGGGTATGCCTCGGAGCGGCTGGGCGAGGTGCAGCGGCGGGCCCTGGAGCTGGCCGGCGAGCTCGGGGTCGAGCCGGCGCCGCCGCTGCTGCGGTCGGCGGCGATGGCCAGGCTGTCCCAGGGGGACTTCGAGGGCGCGCGCCGGGTCGGCGAGCGGCTCCGGGCCGGTGGTGCGCGCCGGGGAGACGAGCTGCGCGCCGTCCAGGGCGACTACGTGCTCGGGCTGGTCGCCTTCTGGGAAGGCGAGTTCGAGACCGCCCGGCGGCACCTCGAGGCGGCCGTCGACCAGTTCCGGCCCGAGCGCCGGTCGGACCGGCTGGCCCGCTTCGGCGCGACCACCGAGGTCCTGTCCACCAGCCGCCTCGGCAACACCCTCGGCTTCCTCGGCCGCCCGGAGGCGGCGGCCGGCGCCCGGGCCGCCGCCCTGGCCCGGGCGACCGAGAGCGGGCAGCCGCACAACCGCGAGGCCGCGCTGGTGTTCGGGGCCGTCCTGGCCCTGGAGCTGCGCGACCCGGCGTCGGTCCGGGCCTACGTCGCCGAGCTGGCCGCCCGGCCGGACGACCTGGCCCGGGGGGGCCGGGTCGTCGCCGACGCCCTGGCCGGGTACGTCCAGGTGCTCGACGGTCACACGGCGGCCGGCATGGACCGCATCCGGCGAGCCCCCGGTGGTGCCGACGAGGACGACCACGCCCCCGGCATGCGCGCCATGGTCGCGCGGGTGCTCCTGGAGGCCTGTGTGGTCGCCGGCGACACCCGGACCGGCCTGGTCGCCGCCGACGGCGCCCTCGGCCTTGACGGCGACGTCCGCACCTGGGCGTCGGAGGCCCGCCGCCGCCGGGCCGAGTTCCTGGCCGCGCTCGGCGCCCCCGCCGACGAGGTCGAGGCGGAGCTCCGGCGCGCGCTCGAGGTCGCCCGCGGCCAGGGCGCCCGGCTGCTCGAGCTGCGGGCCGCGACCAGCCTGCTCCGCCACCGTCTCGATGCCGGCGACGACCGCTCGCCGGGCCGGGACCGGGAGCGGCTGCGGGCGGTCCTCGACACCCTCCCCGAGCGGGGCGACACCCCCGACCTGCGCGAGGCGGCCGCGCTCCTCGCCCGCGGCTGAGCGGGGAACACTCCCCGGAACGCTCCTGGAACGCCCCGCCGCCCATCCTCTCCCCATCGAGGAAAGGAGGCCGCGATGATCGCGGTGATGGGTGCTGCCGGGAACGTCGGGAGCAAGGTTGCCGACCTGCTGTTGCGTCAGGACCAGCCGGTGCGGGTGCTGGAGCACCGGCGCAGGCTCGAGGAGCTCGGCCGGCGGGGGGCCGAGGTCGTGGCCGGCGACCAGATCGACCCCGGGGACCTGGGCGTGTTCCTCAAGGACGCCGAGGCGGCCCTGGTGGTGCTGCCCGACGTGGTCACCGACCCGGAGTTCACGGCCACCCGCTCGCGGATGAGCCAGGCCATCGCCGACGCCCTCGCCGCGTCCGGTGTCGGCCACGTCGTCGCCCTCAGCACCGTCGCCGCCGGCCAGCCCGGCGCCACCGGTCCGGCGGCCGGGCTGCGCGAGCTCGAGGGGCGGCTGTCCGGGCTCGGCGACCGCAACGTGCTGGTGCTGCGGTCGCCGTTCTACATGGAGAACCTGCTGGCCGGCCTGCCGCTGATCAAGGCCAAGGGCATCAACGCGAGCGCTATTGACGGCGACCTCGAGCTGCCGATGATCGCCACCCGCGACGTCGCCGCCGAGGTCGCCGAGCGGCTGGCCCGCCGGGACTTCAGCGGGCACCAGGTCAAGCAGCTGGTGGGGCCGGAGGACGTCAGCCTGCGGGCGGCCACCCGCGCCCTCGGTGAGCGGCTCGGCCTACCCGAGGTGGGCTACGTCCAGTTCCCGCCGGCCGACGTGCAGGGCGCGCTGATGGGGTTCGGCATGTCCGAGGCGGGGGCCTCGGCCATGGTGGAGCTGCAGCTCGGCCTCAACCGGCACGGGGGGTTCGCCAGCGTGCGCGACACCGCCGACGCCACCACAGCGACCCGGCTGGCCGACTTCCTCGAGGAGGCCATCCGATGAAGGGGTTCCAGGAGCTGCGGGGGCGCTTCCGGGGGGCGCTGCTCCGGCCTGGCGAGGAGGGCTACGACGAGGCCCGCCGCGTCTGGAACGGGGCCATCGACCGGCGCCCGGCCCTGATCGCCCGCTGCGCCGGGGCCGACGACGTCGCCGTGGCCGTGCGGTTCGCCCGCGAGCACGACCTGCTGGTCTCGGTCCGGGGCGGCGGGCACGCCGTGGCCGGCCACGCCGTGGTCGACGGCGGCCTGATGATCGACCTGTCCTCCATGAAGGCGGTCCGGGTCGACCCGGGGGCCCGCACCGCCAGGGTGGCCGGCGGGGTCCTGCTCGGGGAGCTGGACCGGGCCACGCAACGGTTCGGGCTGGCCGCCCCGTCCGGGATCGTCAGCCACACCGGCATCGGCGGGCTGACCCTCGGCGGGGGCCTTGGCCACACGATGCGCAAGTTCGGCCTGACCGTCGACAACCTGCGCTCGGTCGACCTGGTCACCGCAGAGGGCGAGCCCCTCCACGTCGACGCCTGGACCGAGCCGGAGCTGTTCTGGGGGCTGCGGGGCGGCGGGGGCAACTTCGGGATCGCCACCGCCTTCGAGTACCGGCTCCACCCGGTCGGCCCGATGCTGCTCTGCGGGCCGGTCCTCTGGCCCCTGGCCGACGCCCCCGAGGTGCTCCGCGTGCTCCGCGACGTCGGCCCCCAGGCCCCCGACGAGCTGGGCATGGTGCTGGTTGCGCGCCTGGCCCCGCCGGGGCCGCTGGTGCCACCGGAGCACTACGGCAAGCCGGTCCTGGGGCTGACGCTGAGCTGGGCCGGCGACCCGGCCGAGGGGCAGCGGGCGATGGCGCCGCTGCGCCGGGTCGCCAGGCCCGTCGCCGACAACGTGCGGCCCCTGCCGTACCTGTTCCTGCAGTCCATGGTGGACGGCGGCAACCAGCACGGCATGCACTACTACTGGCGCTCACAGCGGGTCCCCGAGCTCACCGACGACGTCATCGACGTGATCTGCGGGCTCACCGACACCATCACCTCGCCGCTGTCCTACACCGCCGGGTTCGTTATGGGCGGCGCCGCCGGCCAGGTCGACCCGGACGCCACCGCCGTCGGCGAGCGCGGGAACGGGTTCGAGCTCAGCATCGTCGCCGGCTGGCCACCGCCCGACCCCGGCGGCGACCGCCACACCGCCTGGGTGCGCCAGGGCTGGACCGACCTGCGCCCCTCCAGCACGGGGGTGTACTCGCACTTCATCTCCGACGAGGGCGCGGCCGGGGTCGAGGCCGCCTACGGCGAGCGCCTCAAGCGCCTGACCGCCCTCAAGGACCGCTACGACCCGGCCAACCTGTTCCGTATGAACGCCAACATCCCGCCGACACCGGTCCTGGCCGAGCGCTAGAGCTTCACGCCGTAGGTGCGCTCCAGCTCCTCGATCCAGTCGTTCTGGATGGTGAGGCCGTAGCGCTCGGCGAGCGCGTCGTAGGTGGCCGGCGGGGCGTGCTCGCGAAGTACCGGGGCCAGCTCCTCGAAGTAGTCCTCCAGGCCGCCCGGGGAGAGCACCTCAAGGACCCTGGCCGGCTCGGCGCCGGCGTTCCACATGGCGTGCGGGGTGCCCCTTGGCTTGACCAGTGACGCCCCGGCGTCGGCCTCCACCACCTGGTCCCCGACCCTGGCCCCGACCGTGCCGGCGAGCACGACGGTGAACTCGTCCTCACGGGAGTGGTTGTGGGGCTTGACCAGGGTCCGGGGCGGGATCGTGACCTCGAGCGCGGCCAGGTCGCCGCCGGAGTCGGCGCTGGTCACCTTGTAGTCGAAGCGCACCGCGAACAGCATGATCGTCTTGCCCTCGCCGGGCGCCGCCATCTTCGGCCGCGGGATGGGGGACATCAGGGCTCCTCAGGGTCTGGTGCGGTAGTGGAGGTGGACCACGCCGTTGCCGAAGCGGCGCTCGTCCAGGAGCTCCAGCCGCAGGCGGATGTCGTCGGGGAGGGCCCGGTTGCCCCCACCGACCACGACCGGCGAGAGGAACAGGTGCAGCTCGTCGACCAGGCCGGCCTTCAGAGCCTCGGCGGCGAGGCCGGGACCGCCGACGCTGAGGTCGGCGCCGGCCGCCGCCTTCAGCTGCCGGACCGCCTCGGGGTCGAAGCCCCGCTCGATCCGGGTCCTGGCGCTGGAGACACCCTCCAGCGTCCGCGAGTAGACGACCTTGTCGGCCGATTGCCAGACCTCGGCGTAGTCGCGAACGAACGGCGGCTGGCCGGCCTGGGTGCTGGCGGTCTCCCAGTAGGCCATCACCTCGTACATCCGCCGCCCGTACAGGTAGGTGCCGACCCGCCGCTCGAGGTCGTTGACGAAGCGGTGCACCTCCTCGTCGGGCTCGGACCAGTCGAAGTTGCCGTCCTCGTCCGCGACGTAGCCGTCCAGCGAGGCGATCGCCGAGTAGATCAGCTTGGCCATGAGGACCTTTCTCGCGTTCCGGGTCCGGCCGGGAGCATACGCGGGCCCGCCGACAGCCGAGTCGGCGCAGGTCGAGGGCGTTGCGCCTAGGGTGCGGAGAACGCTCAGGCGGCGCCGGCGAGCCAGCGGGTGAACAGGTCGGCGAAGCGGCCGCCGCGGGCGCGGAGCTCGGCCGGGGTGCCGGACTCGACGATGCGGCCGTCCTCGACCACGGCGATCTGGTCGGCCTGGGCGATGGTGGTCAGCCGGTGGGCGATGATGATGGTGGTCCTGCCCGAGCGGAGGCGCTGGAGGGCGTCGGTGATGCGGGCCTCGCTGGCCGCGTCCAGGTTGCTGGTGGCCTCGTCGAGGATCAGCAGGGCCGGGTCGGCGATCCAGGCCCTGGCGAAGGCGACCAACTGGCGCTCGCCGGCGGCCAGCAGCGCCCCCCGCTCGCCGACCTGCGTGTCGTAGCCGTCGGGCAGGCCGGCGATGACCTGGTCGGCCCCGACCGCGCGGGCGGCCGCCTCGACCTCGGCCCGGGTCGCGCCCGGGCGGCCGAAGCGGATGTTGTCCAGGATGGTTCCCGAGAACAGGAACCCCTCCTGGGGCACGTAGCCCATGGCCTGGCGCAGGTCGGCCAGGCGGACCTGGCGCAGGTCGACCCCGTCGAGGGTGATCCGGCCGCCCAGGGGGTCGTAGAAGCGGGCGATCAGCTTGGCCACGGTCGACTTGCCGGCCCCGGTCGGCCCGATCAGGGCCAGGGTCGTCCCGGGGGCCACCGCCAGGTCGACGTCATGGAGCACCCCCGGCCCCTGGTCGTAGGCGAAGCAGACGTCCTCGAGCCGGACCTCGCCGCGCGGGTCGGGGAGGGGGACCGGGTCGGGAGCCTCGCGGACCGAGGGCTGCTCGGCGAGCACGGCCCCGACCCGCTCGGCCCCGGCGGTGGCCGACTGGAAGCTGTCGTACAGCTCCGAGAGCTGCTGCACCGGGTCGAACAGGTTGCGCAGGTAGAGCAGGAACGCGGCCAGGACGCCAATCTCCAGGTCTCCGCCGAGCACCCGCTGCCCGCCGACGCCGAGCACGACCACCATGGCGGCCGTGCCGAGGAACTCGATCCCGGGGAAGAAGAACGAGGCCAGGCCGATGGTGCGCCAGTGGGCGACCCGCTCGGCGTGGTTGGCCTCCTCCAGGCGGGCGGCGGTGGCCCGCTCCCGACGGAACGACTGGATCGCCCGCACCCCCGACAGCGACTCCTGGAGCTGCACCGTGACCACGCTGTGGGTCTCCCTGACCTGGCGGTAGGCGTCGGCCGACCAGCCCCGCCAGGACCGGGCGGCCAGGGCGATCAGCGGGGCCACGACCAGGGTGGCCAGGGCCAGCTGCCAGTCCATGACGACCAGGATGACCGCCACCCCGACCATGGTGATGAGCGCGGTGACGAGCGTGACCAGGCCGTCGGTGACGAGGTCGCTCATGGCGTCGATGTCGGCGGTCATGCGGGCGACCAGCCTGCCCGTCCGCTCGCGCTCGTAGAAGTCGAGCGAGAGGGTCTGGAGGTGGCGGAACAGCTTGGTCCGAACGGTGAACAGCACCCGCTGCCCGGCCCTGGCCACGGTCTCGATCTCGACCCTGCCGGCCAGGAACTGCACACCGGCCAGGACCAGGTAGGCCAGGGCGACCCGGTTGATCACCGCCAGGTCCTTCGGCACGATGCCCTGGTCGATGGCCACCTTGACCAGGTACGGCATGGCCAGAACGGCCCCGGTCTGGACGAGCACGGCCGCCGAGGCCAGCAGGACCAGCCCCCGGTGAGGCCGGACCAGCGGCCACAACCAGGCCCGAGCCCGCCGCCCGGCCCGCCGGTCCCGCGACCCGCGCTCCACCTTCGGCGGCGCCCCAATGGTCGTCGCCGAGGCGGCCGCCGCCGGAGCGGAGGTGCCGAGCCCTGGTCGCGTCGCCCGGCCCCGGGTCCCCCCTGGACCTATCCGGCGGCTCATGACGCGGCCTCCTCGACCAGGCGGTCCACGCCGCCGCCGGCGTGGGCGAGGACGCCCCGGTAGGCGGGCTCGTGGGCGGCCAGCTCCTCGTGGCTGCCCTGGGCGATCACCCGGCCCCGGTCGAGCAGGACCACCCGCTCAGCCAGGCGCAGGCTGGCCGGCCGGTTGGCGACCAGCAGCAGGGTGGCGCTGCCAAGGGCCGTGTCCAGCCCGGCCAGGATGGCCGCCTCGGTGTCGACGTCGACGTGGGAGAGGGCGTCGTCGAGGATCAGCACCCGCGGCTGCATCAGGAGCGCCCTGGCCAGCGCGACCCGCTGACGCTGGCCGCCGGACAGGGTGTAGCCCTGCTCGCCGACCACCGTGTCCAGGCCCTCGGGCAGCCCCTCGAGCACGTCGCGGGCGGCCGCCGCGGCCAGGGCGTCGAGCACCTCCTCGTCGCTGGCCTGCGGGCGCCCGAAGGCGACGTTGTCGCGCAGGCTGGCCGAGAACAGCACCGGCTCCTGGTGGACGATCCCGACCGCCGAGCGCAGCGAGTCCAGCGTGAGGCCGGCGACGTCGTGGCCGTCGACCAGCACCCGCCCCTTGGTCGGCGCGTACAGCCGCGGGACCAGCCCGAGCAGGGTCGACTTGCCCGACCCGGTCCCCCCGACCACCGCCACCCGCGACCCCGGCGCGATGTCCAGGTCGATCGCGGCCAGCGAGGGGCGGCCCCCCTCCTCGTAGGCGAAGCTGACGTCCTCGAACCTGATCCGGACCCCCCGGTCCACCGGCCCGTCGGCCGGTGCGGGGAGGGCGATCGCGTCCGGCCGGTCGGCGATGGCCGGCGGCTGGTCGAGCACCTCGAAGACCCGGTCGCCGCTGGCCGCGGCCCGCTGGGCGAAGCCGAACAGCATCCCGAGGCCCTGAAGCGGCCAGGCCAGCAGCAGCAGGTAGCTGTTGAACGCGACCAGGGTGCCAAGGGTGATCTGGCCGTCGATGGCCAGCCGGCCCCCGTACCAGAGGATCGCGGCCAGGCTGAGCTGGGGGAGGATACCCAGCAGGGGGGTGTAGAAGGCGCGCAGCCGCGCCGCCTCCAGGTTCTGGTCGAGGATGGAGCTGGCCTCGGTCTCCAGGCGGCGGGTCTGCTCGTTCTCGCGGCCGAACGCCTTGACCACCCGGACCCCGGCCGTCGCCTCCTCGACCACGGTGGTCAGCTCGCCGATCTCCTGCTGCACCTGCCAGTAGACGCGGTGCAGGCGGCGGTTGAACCGCAGCGCCCCGTAGACCAGCGGCGGGGCCAGGGCGAGCACGACCAGGCAGAGGCGGGGCGAGAGCAGCCACATCTGCACCGCGGCGATGGCGAAGGTGATCACGTTGAGGACCATGAAGACCAGGCCCCAGGAGATGAAGTAGCGCAGCGAGCGCACGTCCGAGGTGGTCCTGGCCAGCAGCTGCCCAGTGGGCACGCGGTCGTGGTAGGCGGCCTCGAGGGTCAGCAGGTGGCGGCCCATGCGGTTGCGCAGGTTGTACTCGACGTCGGTGCCGACCCGCCCGGAGATGTTGCGCCGCAGCCCGCCCACGACCCAGCGGACCACAGCCAGTCCCATCAGCAGGACGACCTCGCGCCCCAGCACCCCTGGGATCCGCTTGGTCAGCCCGTCGTCGATGATCGTCCTGGTCACCAGCGGGATGAACGAGGTGATGACCAGCATGGTGACCCCGAGCAGGAACGCCATGGTCACCCGGACCCAGAACGGCCGCATCAGGCCGACGACACGCCGCAACGTCCCGAGGGCAAGGCCGTCGGGAGGCGGGTCGGTTCCGTACCAGCGCAGCGGGAAGCTCCAGAGGGTTCGGGGGCGGGTTACCTACGGTGCAACGTACGGCAGCGCCCAGACAATCCGCGACCCCAATCCACAGCCCTCGAGGGCTGTCGCAGGGCCGCCGTCGCATCTGGTACACCGGGGTGGACGGCGTCGTTCTCACCGGCGGGGCGGCCTGGTATTGTACTGGTACATTCTGAGATATGTACTGGAGCGTATTCACGCATGGACACTGACCGCTATCAGCGGACCGAGCGGACCCGGGTCCGGCGGCTGCCGGAACGGGCGACCTACGACCGGGCGACCGTGCACGCGATCCTCGACGAGGGCTTCCTCTGCCACGTGGGCTTCGTGGTCGACGGGCAGCCCTATGTCATCCCGACCGGGTACGCCCGGGTTGGTGACACGCTGTTCCTGCACGGGTCCACCGGCAGCCGGCTCGGGCTCCGGCCGGGCATGGACGTCTGCGTCACCGTCACGCTGGTGGACGGGCTGGTGCTGGCCCGCTCGGCCTTCCACCACTCGATGAACTACCGGTCGGTCATGGCCATCGGCCGTACCCGGCCGGTCACCGACCCAGGCGAGAAGGAGGTCGCCCTGCGCGCGCTGGTCGAGCACATCGTGCCCGGGCGCAGCGACGAGGTCCGCGGGGGCGACCCCAGGGAGCTGGCCGCCACCGCCGTCCTGGCCCTGCCGCTGGCCGAGGTCTCGGCCAAGGTCCGCACCGGCCCGCCCCAGGACGACGAGCCCGATTACGCCCTGCCGATCTGGGCCGGGGTCCTCCCCCTGGCCCTCACCCCCGGCGAGCCCGCTCCCGACCCGGTCCTCGACCCGTCGATCCCGGCCCCGGCCCACGTGGCGTCGTGGTCCCGCCCGGGCGCGTGACCCCGAGCGCCTGACAGATCAGCTCGCTCACCCCCGCGACCAGTCGCCGCCGCTGCGGCCGGGGGTGGTGGGTCGCGGTGACCAGCACGCCGTGGAGCCCGTGGAGCAGGAAGTCGGTGGCCAGGGCGGGGTCGGCCACCGTGAGCTCCCCGGAGGCCCGACCGGCCTCGACCAGGTCGGCCATCACGGCCCTGGCTCTGGTGAAGGCGTCCGCCTCGCCGAACCCGGCCTCGTGGAACAGCACGTGGTGCAGGGCGTGGTTGGCCCGGGCGAAGTCGTAGGAGGCGGCCACCAGCCGCTCGACCCGCTCGGCGGTGCCGGCGGGCGCCCGTCCCCCTGGTGGTGGGTCGCCGAGCATGGCCGCGAAGCGCTCGAAGTACCGCGCCCGCAGCCCGGCCAGCAGCTCCGCCTTGGACTCGAAGTACAGGTACACGGTGCCCTTGGCCACCGCCGCCGCCTCGGCGACGTCGGCCATGGTCGCGGCGGCCAGCCCCCGTTCGACCAGCACCCGCTCTGCCGCGTCCAGGATCTGTTCCCGCCGCACGTCAGCCGGCTGCCGCCGCGGCCGCCGAGCCGAAGGACCGGGCCCGGGGCCGGTTCGAGAGTCGGAACGAGCGCTCACCGCCGGAGCATAGCACCCTTGACGACCGACCGTCAGTCATTAATACTGACCCACGGTCAGTAGGCGGGGACGAGCGGGAGCTGGAGATGCGACGGGAGCACCAGGCGAACCACGAGCACGACGAGACCCCGGGTCACTCGGAGAACCCGGGTCGTCGCGGGATCCATTGGCACCCCGGGCACCGCGAACCCGGGGTGGGTGGGGCGGGGGAGTTCGAGGGTGTGCTCGGGCTGCTTGCCGGGTTGGTGATGTCGGTCGGGCGGGGGCGGAGGGCACGGCTGGTGGCCGAGCTGGCGGGGGTGGGGCCCGGGGATCTGGTGGTGGATGTGGGGTGTGGGCC
Organism: Actinomycetes bacterium; assembly: GCA_030152105.1. The sequence goes on along the minus strand of JASLIH010000362.1, from coordinate 10,704 downwards.
GGGGCGGTTCCTTCGGGAGGCGGCGGAGCGGGGGGCTACGGCGGTGGGGGTTGAGCCGTCGGGGCAGATGCGGCGGGTGGCGGGATGGCGGACGCCGGGGTCGTTGGGGGACCGGGTGCGGGTGGTGGAGGGGACCGCGGAACGGCTCCCGCTGGAGGACGGGGTGGCGACGGTGGTGTCGGCGGTTGCCTCGTTCCACCACTGGGCCGACCCGGAGGCTGGGCTGGCCGAGGCGTCCCGGGTGCTCCGGCCGGGTGGGCGGCTGCTGATCGTCGAGCGCCTGGCCCGGCCGCGTGGGTGGTTCCGGGGTCACGCCCTGACCTGGGAGCAAGGTCAGGAACTGGTCGCTCAGGTGGAGCGGGCCGGGTTCGCCGAGGTGTCGGCCGGTCGCCACGTCCTCGGCCGCGATGGGGTGCTGGCCGTCCAGGCGCTCCGGCCGGCGGGCTAGGCGAACCCGGTGCGCCACACCCGGGGAGGGGGCTGGCGGAGGTCGACGCCGGTGGCGCCGAGGAAGGTGGCCAGCTCCTGGAGGGCGGTGGCGACGGCGGGGCCGGCCGCGGCCGGGGCGTCGGGCTCGGCGTGGATGGCGTTGACGACCAGCTGGCCGGCGGTGCGGTCGAAGGCCGGGTCGACCCGGCCGATGAGCTGGTCGCCGTGGAGGATGGGCAGGACGTAGTAGCCGTATCGGCGAGCGGCCTTGGGGACGTAGATCTCCAGCCGGAACTGGAAGCCGAACAGGCGCTCGGTCCGCTCGCGGTTGATGACGAGGTTGTCGAAGGGCGAGAGCAGGGTCGTCCGTGGCTGCCAGTCGCCGGACTGGAGGCGCTCCAGCAGGGGCAGGTCGTCGGTGTGGACGTACCAGGGGCCGGGCCGCTCGGTGCCGTTGTCGGCCAGGTGGACCTGCTCGACCTGGCCGGATCGCTGGAGGCCGGCCAGGACCGAGCCGAGGCCCGGGTAGCGGCCGGCGGTGAAGCTCCGGTCGATGTCACGGGCGGTGGCGACCCCGAGGGCGCGGAGGCTGCGCTGGGTGGCGAGGCGGACGACCTCGCGTTCTGGAGGGCGGTGGGTCGGGGCCCACGCGGGGAGGCAGCGCTCGGCCAGGTCCCAGACCCGCTGCTGGCCCTGGCGGCCGGCGACCATGATGCGGCCCTGGGTCCAGAGGAGGTCGAGCATGCGGTCGACGTTGCGACCCTGGGTCCAGCCGCTGGACTGCCAGTCGGTCGCGGCCCGGTCCTCGAGCGCCCGGGTCGGCAGCGGGCCGCCCACCCGGAGCTGGCGCAGGATCGAGCGGCGCAGGGCCTGGTTGTCGGCCAGCCAGGCGCGCAGCTGGGTGTGGCGGGCACGCGGGTAGCGGCGCATCAGCAGCGAGTGGATCGGGTAGTCGTTGGTGCAGACGATCGCGGCCGCGTGCGTCCAGTACTCGAACAGGCACCGGTCGCGCCACAGCAGCGCGTCCAGGCCGGCCACGTCGTAGCGGCCGAGGCGGCTCCAGAGGACCAGCTGGTGGCTGCGGGCGACCACGCTGATCGGGTCGAGCTGGAGGGAGCCCAGGTCGGTGGCCGCCCCCATGATCGCCTCGGAGCCGGGCGCCGTCGGTGGCGTGCCGGCCAGGCGCTGGCGGCTGAGGATCAGCCGGCGCGCCAGGCCCGGGTCAAGCGTCCGGAGCGCCCGCGGCATCTGGGGGGGCGGCCACGGCGCTGTGGCCGGTGGCGCCGATGGGTTGGTGTTGGCCGGGGATCCGGCCCAGGACCTCATCGACGTCGGTGCCGTCGACGGTCTCGCGTTCCAGCAGCAGCTCGGTCAGGCGGTCCAGGGCGTCCCGATACTCAGTCAGCAACCCCCGGGCCCGACCCTCGGCCTCCCGCAACAGCGCGGCGACTTCTTCATCCACGACCCGCTGGGTCGCCTCGGCATAGGGGCGGCTGCGGACCTCCTCGCCGCCCAGGTACAGGGGGCTGCCGGTCGGGTTCGCCACCGGCAGCCCCCTGTATCTGGGCGGCGAGGAGGTCCGCAGCCGCCCGTATGCCGAGGCGACCCAACGGGTCGTCGACGAAGAAGTCGCCAAGCTCCTCCGCGACGCCGAAGAGCGGGCCACGGCCTTGCTCAGCGACCATCGCGACGCCCTGGACCGCCTCACCGACCTGCTCCTGGAACGCGAGACGGTCGACGGCACCGACGTCGACGAGGTCCTCGGCCGCATCCCCGGCCAACACCAACCCATCGGCGCCACCGGCCACACCACCCCTCCGGCTGCGACGGGGAGGTGATGCAGGTGCACGCCAACGAGGGCATCGAGGCGGCGGCGCGCGACCGTCGCCGCCCACCCTGGCCGGCGACTGCGCTGCTGGTCCTCGGGGCCTGGCTGGTGGTCTCGCCGCTGGTGCTCGGCACCGCGCAGATCACCGCGGGCGCAACCAGCGCCGTGACCAGCGGGCTGGCCCTGATCGTGCTGGCCGTCTGGGCGCACGTGACCCGCAACCGCATCCCGCCCATGCTCATCGTCCTCGCCTTCGGCGGCTGGCTGCTGCTCGCCCCTTCGCTGTGGGAGTTCGCCGACAGCGTCGACGCCTGGCCACTGGTCCCGATCCCGCCCTCGGACGTGACCGAGCCGGCCCGGGCCATGGTGGCCAGGGCCGAGTGGAACTCGATCCTGGCCGGGATCCTGGTCCTCTGCCTGGCCGCCTCGGTGCTGATGGCCGACCGGCGGCGCAAGCGCCGGTCGCCGACCGACGGTGCGGAGCACCCGAGGGTGAGCCACCGTGGCCCTGGACATCGTGGCTGACCTCAGGCGGCGCGCTCCCAGCGGAACGTCCGCAAGGAGACGAGCAGGCCGACGACCAGCCAGGCCAGCAGCTTGCGGAGATCAGGCCAGATGGCGCCGGGTCCATGGCCGAGGATCAGTGCCTGGCGCATGCCGTCCAGCATGGGGGCGAGCGGGAAGGCGTCGGCGAGCGAGGCCAGCCAGTGGGGCAGGCCGCTGATCGGGAACCAGGCACCCGAGAGGAACAGCAGGGGCAGGTAGGCGGCGTTGGCGAGGGCCGGGGCCGAATCGGCGTTGGCCACCAGGCGGGTGTAGGCGACGCCGAGGGCCGTGAAGGTGGCGGCGCCGAGCAGTGCGACCAGCGCGAAGGTGACCCAGGCGATGGCCGACGGTGGCAGGCTGACGTTGAACAGCAGCCGGCCCAGGCCGAGCACCAGCACGGCCTCCACGGCGACCACGACCAGCCGGGAGACGACCTGGCCACTGAAGAACGCCCATGGCGGCAGGGGCGTGCCCCGCAGCCGCTTGAGCTGGCCGTTGTCGCGCATGATCGTCAGCCCGATCACCAGGCCGACGAAGGTGCCGGCCATGATGGCCATGCCGAGCATGCCGGGGGCGAAGAAGGTGGTGTAGCCGATCTGGGGGCCGTGCGGGTCGAGCTGCACGGTGCCGTCGCGGTTGATGGCGCCGAAGAACACCAGGAACATCACCGGCAGCAGGATGGTGAAGAAGGCGCCGGAGCGGTTGCGCCAGAACGACCGGAGCACGTTGCCGCTCTCGCGGGTCGCCAGCACCAGCGGGTTCATGACGCTTCCTCCTTGTCGCTGGTCAGGGCCAGGTAGATGTCCTCAAGGCTGGGGCTGGTGACGGTCAGGCCTTCCAGGCCGACGCCGCGGCCGGCCGCCCAGCTGGTGAGGGCGAGCAGGTCGTGGGTCGCGTCGTCGGTCGAGATCTCGACATTCCGGCCCCGGGACGCGACCTCGCCGGAGACCCGCGGCAGCTCCGCCGGGGCGGCGTCAGTGGGGAGGGTGAAGCGGATCTCGGTGCCGCGCTGGGCGGCGGCCAGGTCGGCCGGGGTGCCCTCGGCCACGATCCGGCCGGCGGCGATGATCGCCACCCGGTCGGCCAGCGCCTGCGCCTCGTCCATGTAGTGGGTGGTCAGCAGGACCGTCTTGCCCAGCTCGCGCAGCCCGGCGATCACCTCCCAGGCCTGGCGGCGGGCGGCCGGGTCGAAGCCGGTGGTCGGCTCGTCCAGGAAGACCAGCTCGGGGTCGCCGACCAGGGCCAGCCCCACGTCCAGCCGCCGGCGCTGCCCGCCCGACAGGGCCCGCACCCGCCGGTCGGCCGCCTCCTCCAGCCCTACCAGTTCGACCACCTCGTCGACCACAAGGGGCCGGCGGTAGTAGCCGGCGAACTGCCGCACCGTCTCACGCACGGTCAGGTCCGGATTGTGGCCGGTCTCCTGGAGCACGATGCCGATCCGCTCCCGCAGCTCCCGGCCGCCGGAGGCCGGGTCCATGCCCAGCACGCTGGAATGGCCGGCGCTGCGGCGCCGGTAGCCCTCAAGGATCTCCACGGTGGTGGTCTTGCCGGCCCCGTTGGGGCCCAGGAAGCCCACCACCATCCCATGTGGCACGACCAGGTCGATGCCGTGCAGCACCTCCCGGTCGCCGTAGCGCATGACCAGCCCGCGCGCCTCGATGGCCGGCCCGTCCCGACCGGTCTGGAGAGACGACGGTGTCTCGCGCGTCCGCAGCATGTTCTGGTTCCTTCCACTCGACAGCCGCGTCGTGAGGACGACGCTGCACCGAGCCTGGCCTTCCATCGCCCGCCTGTCGTCAGGGCCACCGGCCATCGCCCCTCCCGGCCGGCTGGAGTCTTCGCCTGCCGGTTAGCTGCAATCGACGTGGCCACTGTGGCCGTTGCTGCTAGCGGGTAGGCCAGGATGCCGGCTGGCGGGCGGTGGACTTGGGGGGTCGCGGCGATGCCCCGGACAGCCCTGGCGCGCCATCGTTGGTGGCAACGTAGAAAGAGAGGATGCGATGTCAACGTTGACAATCGTCGTCTTGGTAGTCGCCGTGCTGGTCCTGCTCGGGCTTGCACTGTCGGTTCGGGTCGTCCAGCAGTACCAGAAGGGCGTGCTGTTCCGCCTCGGCCGGGTGGTGGGGGTCCGCGAGCCCGGCCTACGGTTGATCGTGCCGCTGGTCGAGGTGCTGCGGCGGGTGTCGCTCCGCATCGTGACCATGCCGATCCAGTCCCAGGGGATCATCACCCGCGACAACGTCAGCATCGACGTGTCGGCCGTCGCCTACTACCGCGTGACTGATGCGGTCCGGTCCGTGGTCGCGATCGAGAACGTGGCCGCGGCCATCAACCAGATCGCCCAGACCACCCTGCGCAAGGTGGTCGGCCAGCACACCCTTGACGAGACCCTCGCCGAGACCGACCGGATCAATGTCAGCATCCGCGAGATCCTGGACATGACCACCACCGACTGGGGGGTGGTCGTGACCCTGGTCGAGCTCAAGGACATCCAGCTGCCCGAGAGCATGAAGCGGGCGATGGCCCGCCAGGCCGAGGCCGAACGCGAGAAGCGGGCCAAGATCATCGCGGCCGAGGGCGAGTCGCTGGCCGCCGACCAGCTGGGGGCCGCCTCCGACATCATGATGGCCCATCCGCTGGCCCTGCAGCTGCGCAACCTCCAGAGCCTGGTCGAGATCGGGGTCGACAAGAACACCACGGTGGTGTTCCCGGCTCCGCTCATGAGCACCATCCAGGAGCTCGGGGCGTTCCTTGCCCGGGAAGCGGCCGCCGGCTCCAGCGCGCCCCCGTCAGCGGCACCGCCCGCAGTCCCCGCCGCCCGGGTGCCGGCGGCGGTGGACCAGGGCGGCAACGGAGCGCCCGCAGGTCCCGACTAGCCTTCCCGTTGCCTGGGTGACCTGAGCTGCGAGGTCCCCTCCGCGGGAACGCCAGCCAGGGCGGCAAGGCCGAACACGGTGAGCAGCGTGCCCGCCCCGATGCCGGTGACCGTGCTTGGAGCGACATCGGTGACCAGGCCGGCGACGAGCGCCACCAACGCCACCGTGGTCAACGACACGCCGAGCGCCACGAGCAGCCGGTCCTCCAGCAGTGACGCCAAGGGGAAGAAATGCACCCCGACGACCGCGCACACCCAGACCGGGATGAAGTCGCCCTGCCCGGCAACGGCCAGGACCGCCGCGCCGACTCCGGCCAGGCTGAACTCCACCCCGACGGCGACACCGTAGCGGCGCCGGGCTTGCCGGTCGTGGAGGACACCGGTGGACGCGGGGCTGCGGAACGCCTGGACCCCACCGGCGACGGCCACGAGCAGGGCCACGACGCCAGCCACGGCGAGCCCGACACGGAGCCCGGACGACGCGTTGGCCTGCCCCCAACCGAACCACACGAACCCAAAGAACCCCTCGATCAGCGCGGTCATCCCCCGATCACGTCGCGATCGCGGGCCGCCGGTCATGTCATCGCCCATGCTGTCCCTCCGAGCCCGGCACGCTGGCGAAGGAGGCCCGGCCGCCCAGGTGACGACGCCGGTCGCGCCACAGCGGCAGCGCGCCCAGCCCGAAGCCCAGCAGCAGCGGCGGGCCGTGGATGTCACCCATCACGGTAAGCGCCAGGCCGGCCACCGGCCACCTGCAAGCGCGCAGGACCTGGAGGCCTGTTGACCTGTCTCGATGCCTGGGGTAGCGTCCCAGCATCATTAGGAAACCTTCCTAATGATCGGTTCCTGGCACTCCAGTCGGCATCGGGGAGGGACATGGGACACCGGCGATCCCGCTCGGGCTACCGCTCCCTCGTCGCCATCGTCGGGGCTGCGCTCCTCGCCGTCGGCCCGGTCACCGGGTCGCCGGCGGCTGGCGCCGCTCCACGGACCATCCATGGTGTCGTCCGGCTCGACCAGGTCGGGTACGCGATCGGCGAGGCCAAGCGGGCGTTCCTCATGGCCGAGGCCCCCGCGGGCGCCGCCCGGTTCGCGGTCGTGGACGACGCCGGGCGGACCGTCCTCACCGGCCGGGTCGGCCGGCGGACCGGCGGCTGGAACGGACGCTACCGGGCGGTGCACCCCATCGACGTCAGCGCCCTGCGCCGGCCGGGCCGCTACCGGGTCGTGGTCGACGGCCTGGCCGGCGCCTCACCGGCCTTCCGGGTCGCGACCCGCCACGACCTGTTCGGGAAGCTCGCCGATGACACCGTCCAGTTCTTCCAGGTCCAGCGCGACGGTGCGCAGGTCCCGCGGCGGCTCGACCGCAAGCCCTCCCACCTGACCGATCGTCACGCGACCGTGTACGCCACCCCGGTGTTCGAGGGCGACGGCGGGGACGTGCCCGCGGCGCCGCTCAAGCCGGTCGGCGGCCCGGTGGATGTCGAGGGCGGCTGGTTCGACGCCGGCGACTTCGTCAAGTTCACCCACGCGACCGCCTACTCGGTGGCCGAGCTGCTGCTGGTCCGGCGCGGCCTGCACCGCGAGGACCATGCCCTGGCCGCCGAGACCCGCCATGGCCTGCGGTGGCTGGACAAGGTCTGGGACGAGCGCCACAAGGTCCTCTACGCCCAGGTCGGGCTCGGCACCGGCAGCGAGCGGTTCGGGTTCGTCGGCGACCACGACGTGTGGCGGCTGCCCGAGGCCGACGACGCGTTGCGGGTGCGGCCGGGCGACGCCGAGTACTTCATCAAGTACCGCCCGGTGTTCCGCGCCGCCCCGCCGGGCGCACGGATCAGCCCCAACCTGGCCGGCCGGGTGGCCGCCGCCTTCGCCCTCGGCGCCCAGGTCGAGGCCCAGCGCGACCACCAGCGGGCGCGGGCGCTGCTGCGAGCGGCGGCCTCGGTCTTCGCCATGGCCAGGACCAGCCGCGTCGGCGAGCTGGTGACGGCCTACCCGCACGCCTACTACCCCGAGGACTCCTGGCAGGACGACATGGAGTTCGGCGCTGTCGAGCTGGCGCTGGCCGCCAGGAGGCTGCACGACCGGCGGGCGGCGGGCTGGCTGCGGGCCGCCACCCACTGGGCCAGGGCATACCTGGGCAGCGACAACCGCGAGGCGCTCAACCTGTACGACACCAGCGCCCTGGCCCACGCCGACCTGGTGCGGGCGCTGCGGCGCATCCCGGGGGCGCCCGGGTTCGAGGTCAGCCCTGGCGCCCTCGTCGCCGACCTGCGGCGGCAGCTGGAGACCGGCGCCGGACCGGCACGGGAGGAGCCCTTCGGCTCGGCGGTGGACGTGACCCAGTTCGACGCGGCCACCCGCACCTTCGGGTACGCGGCGACCGCCCGGATGTACCGCCGGCTGACCGGCGACCGCTCCTACGACGCCTTCGCGACCTCCCAGCGCAACTGGGCCCTCGGGGCCAACGCCTGGGGCACGAGCTTCGTCATCGGCGAAGGCACCGTGTTCCCTCACTGCCCCCAGCACCAGGTCGCGAACCTCGCCGGGAGCCTCACCGGTGGCCGCAACGTGCTCGTGGGGGCGGTGGTGAACGGGCCCAACGGGGCGGAGAACTTCGAGGACATCGGCATCCCCGACGGCGCCAGGGCCTGCCCGGTCGACGGCCGGAACCGGTATGCGGCCTTCGACCGGCCCGACGCGCGCTACCTCGACGACGTGCGCGCCTGGCCCAGTGTCGAGCCGGCGATCGACTTCACCTCCACCGGCATGCTCGCCTTCGCGCTGGCCGCCACCACAGGCGGCTGACCCTGCGCCGACCGGCACGCAACGGCACTGGTTGCACGCCGGGTGGCGTCGGTGGCCGTCTGGTCGCTATTGTGCGCCCGGCAGAGGTTCACGTTTTGCTTGCACCCCGCAGGTCGAGCTTGTCCCTTGCCGTCGGCACCAACTGCCGGCGCTAGTCAGACCTCCAACATCATGGAGGGAGGGACAAGTACATGACCGTTGGAACCGTGAAGTGGTTCAACGCCGACAAAGGGTACGGCTTTATCGCCCCCGAGTCCGGCGAGGACGTCTTCGTGCATTTCAGCGCGATCCAGTCGGCCGGCTACCGCTCACTTGATGAGGGGCAGGCCGTCGAGTTCGACGTGACGCCAGGGCCGAAAGGCGCCCAGGCCGCCAACGTGCGGCTGCTCGAGAGCTAGCAGCCAGCATCAACCAGCCCGCCCGGTGACCGCCGGGCGGGCTGTTGTGCAGAGAAGTGATCTCTGCCTGGTTCCGGGTCCGCTCGGCGGGCATGCTGTTGTCAGCCGCCAGCGTCGGGGAGGTTCCATGGCCGAACAGCCGCTCACCATCGGTATCGAGGAAGAGTTCCAGATCGTCGACGCCGGCGGGGAGCTGAAGGCGCACATCGAGACCTTGCTGGCCGCGGCCCAGTCCAGCTCCCTGGTGGACGACGTGCGGGCTGAGTTGCTGCAGTCGGTGGTCGAGGTCGGCACCAGTATCTGCGCCGACGTCGGCGAGGCCCGGGCGGAGGTGCTGCGGCTGCGCGGAGGCCTGGCCCGCCTGCTCGCCCCGGAGGCGCTGCGGATCGCCTCGGCCGGCACCCATCCGTTCTCCCACTGGCAGGACCAGCGGGTCACCGAGATGGAACGCTACAAGCTGTTCGAGGACCAGATGCAGGACCTGGTGCGGGAGCTGCTGATCTTCGGCATGCACGTGCATGTGGGCATCTCGGATCCCGAGGCGCGCATCGATGTCATGAACGAGGCCCGCTACTTCCTGCCCCACATCCTCGCCCTGTCGACCTCCAGCCCGTTCTGGCTCAACCGGAGAACGGGCCTGAAGTCCTACCGCAGCGTGATCTGGTCGCGATTCCCGCGCAGCGGCATCCCGCCCGAGTTCAGCTCCCACGCCGATTTCGACAACTACGTCGAGCTGCTGGTCAAGACCAACACCATCGACACCGGCAAGAGCATCTGGTGGGACCTGCGGCCGCACTGGCAGTACCCGACGGTCGAGTTCCGTATCTGCGACGCCGTCACCAAGGTTGACGAGGTCATCTGCCTGGCCGCCCTGATCCAGGCCATCTGCGCCAAGCTGCTCAAGCTGCGGTCGCAGAACCTCGGCTTCCGCAAGTACCCGCCCCAGCTCATCCACGAGAACAAGTTCCGGGCCTTCCGCCACGGCCTGGACGGCAAGCTGATCGACTTCGGCAAGCAGCGCGAGGTCCCCATGCGCGACCTCGCCCTGGAGCTGGTGGAGTTCGTCGACGACGTGGTCGACGAGCTCGGCTCACGCAAGGACGTGGAGTACGTGCACACCATCCTGCGCGAGGGCACCAGCGCCGACCGTCAGCTCGCCATCCACCAGGCAACCGGCGGTGACATGCGAGCGGTCGTCCAGCACATCACCGAGGAGACCCTGATCGGCGTGCCCACATAACCGGCACGTCAGCGGTTGCGGTACTCGTCGTCGGTGACGTGGTCGCCCCAGTTCGCCTCGGGTCGCTCGTCGTCACCGACGCCTTCGGTGATGGACAGGTGGGTCATGAAGTGGTCGGGGGCGGCGCCGTGCCAGTGCCACTCGTCGGGGGCCGTGTAGACGACGTCACCGGCTCGGATCTCCTCGACAGCGCCGCCGCGGGGCTGCACGAGCCCCTTGCCTTCGGTGACGTAGAGGGTCTGCCCCACGGCGTGCGAGTGCCAGGCGGTGCGGGCCGAGGGTGTGAACCGGACGGCGCTGACCCGCACACGTGAGGGCTCCTCGCCCCGGGCGATGCCGTCGATCCAGACGTCCCCGGTGAACCATTCGGCCGGCCCTTTGGCGGTCGGCTGCTTGGGCTGGATGGGCACAGGCGGCTCCTTGGTGATGGCTGCGGTTCCGTTCAGCGGTGTTCTGGGTTGTCGGCGTCGAAGCGGCAGCCGGCGTCCCATGCTGTGCGCTGGTTGCCGTGGGCGGGGATCCCGCCGGCGCGCTTGAGCATCGCCCCCAGGTGCAGCAGGTTCCAGGTGGCGAAGCTGGT
>JASLIH010000281.1 GCA_030152105.1 Actinomycetes bacterium | reverse complement strand
CGCCGCCTTCGAGCGCCTCGGCGACCGGCTCGGCCTGGCCAAGGCCTGGCACCTGCTCGCCTACCTGGACTGGACCAGGGGCCGGCTGACCCAGGCCGAGGCCGCCGCCGAGCGGGCCCGGGCGCTGGCCAGGGAGGCCGGGGACCCGGGCTGGGGAGGCCAACGCCATCGGCATGCACTGCCTGACCCTGTACTGGGGGCCGCTGCCGCTGGAGATGGTCGAGCGGCGTAGCCGCGAGGCCCTCGCCGAGGCCGAGCGCAGCGGCGTCGCCAGCCTGGCCGCGACCGCCTACCGGGTGCTGGCCAGGGTGGCGGCCCACCGGGGCGACCTGGACGAGGCCAGGCGGTTCGTGGAGGCCGCCACCGCCATCACCAGGGAGGAGGGGTCGCTGCTGCCGCGGGCGGTCGACTGCATCTCGCGGGCGATGGTGGAGATGCTGGCCGGCGACCTGCCCGCCGCCGAGGAGGTGCTCCGCAACGGCTACTCCCAGCTCGAGGAGATGGGCGGGACCGGACCGCGGGTGAACGTGGCCACCCTGCTGGCCCGGGTCCGGCTCCAGCGCAACCGCAACGACGACGCCGAGGAGCTCACCCGTACCTGCGAGCGGCTGGCCGCTCCCGACCAGGCCGACGCCCAGATCAAGTGGCGCTCGATCCGGGCCATCGCCATCGCCCGCCGTGGCGAGCACAACGAGGCCGAGCAGCTGGCCAGGGAGGCCGTCTACCTGGCCGGCAAGACCGACCAGCTCGACTCCCGGGCCGAGGCCCATGTCGACCTGGCCGAGGTGCTGCTGCTGAGCGGCCGGGGGCGCGAGTCGGCGCACGAGCTGGAGCGGGCCATCGCCCTGTTCCAGGAGAAGGGCAACGAGGTCGGCGAGCGCAGCGCCAGGCGGCGCCTGGCCCGCACCCGCAGCTGACGCCTAGCGGGTCTCCCAGCTGGGGCTGGCCAGGGTGACCAGGGCGTAGACCCGGACCGGGACCAGCAGGACCACGTGCAGCGGGCCGTACAGCAGCAGGAACGGGACGCTGGCCCCGTGCACCAGCAGGAACACAGCCGTCACGAGCAGCATGGCCAGGGCAAGGCTGAGGTCGGTGGCCAGCAGCTCCCAGCCGACCAGCAGCCCCTCGGACGCCAGCAGCAGGAGGGCTGCGGCCAGCAGCAGCGGCAGCAGCGCCCGGGCCAGCACGTCAAGGGCCAGGTAGGGATGCCGGGACCGGATGCCGTCGAAGGTCCAGCGCAGCTCCCGGTAGAAGCTGCGGTTCCAGCGCAGCTGCTGGCGCAGGTACTGGCCGAGCGACCGGGGGACGCTGGTGCTGGCGATCGCCCGCGGCTCGAACAGCACGTGATGCCCGGTGGCCAGGACCAGGTTGGTCAGGTGCAGGTCGTCACCGTTGGTGCAGCGGACGCCGCCAAAGGTCTGGGTCAGGTACCGCTGCCAGAGCTCGTCCATGAGGCTGCGCCGGTAGACGGCGAACGGCCCCGAGCAGCACAGCAGCGAGGTGAAGAGCCCCTGGGCCGGTCGCTCGACCTGGAAGCGGAGGCGGTAGCGGTGGTGGATCAGCCGGGTGAGGAGGTTGGTGGGGGCGTTCAGCACCCCTATGCTGCCCGAGACCGCCCCCACCTGCTCGTCCCGGAAGGCGGCCGCGGCCTGCCGGATGGCGTCGGGGGCGAGCACGGTGTCGGAGTCCATCAGCACCAGCAGTTCGCCCGTGGCGCGCCGGACGGCCTCGTCCTGGGCGGCCCGCTTGCCGATGTTCCGGTCAAGGAGCCGAATGTCCCAGCCTCGCTCCCGCCACCGCTCGTACACGGCCAGCAGAGCCGGCTGGTTGCGGGAGCCGTCGTCGACCAGCCAGACGCGCATCGTTCCCGGGTAGTCCTGGCCGGCGACCGAGCGGCAGCAGGCCTCCAGCAGGGCCGGGTCCTCGTTGAAGCAGGGGACGACCACGTCGACGGCCGGCCACCCGACCGGGTCACGGGCCACCGCTGCCGGCCTGGCCCGGCGCTGGCGGCGGCTGCGCAGCGCGTACACCCGCTCGAGGGTGGAGTGCAGCAGCACCAGGGTGATGTAGGCCAGGAACACGACGCGGAGGGCGGCTACCACCAGCTGGTCCGCCATCACCCGCCGCCCGGGCCGGGGGGCCGTCGGGCTGATTGCCTCGCTCTACCGGGATGCACCACTCCACGAAGATAGTCGCCGGTCAAGGCCGCGGCTTCAAGGGCGGCCCGCGCCGCCGGGCCGGCGGCAACGTGTCAGGAAGCTGGCACCCGGCTGGTCGGGCCGGCGACGGTTCCGACGGCCCGGGGCGCTACTCGTCCAGCCAGTTGTGCAGCGACAGCCCGCCGTCCACGGCGATGTTCTGGCCAGTGACATAGCCCGACCAGGCGTCGCTGAGCAGGAACAGCGCGACCCGGGCGACGTCGGCGGGAACGCCGGCCTGGCCGGCGGGGATCCGCGGCCGCAGCCGGGCGTACTTCGCCACCTGCTCCGGGGTGCCGGTGTCCTCCGCGGTCCTGATCCAGCCGGGTGAGATCGCGTTCACCCTGATCCGGTGCCGGCCAAGATCCTTGGCCATGGCCTGCACCAGCATGGAAACGCCGGCCTTGCTGACGCTGTAGTGGGCCTCGCGGGCGACGAACCGGTCGTGTAGCGAGGAGATGAACAGGATCGACCCTCGGGGCCGCGGGACCCGGTCCGGGTTCTGGGTCTGGTCCTGGATCAGCGCCTTGACCAGCCGGTCGGTGAACAGCCATGGCCCTCGGAGGTTGGTCCCGAGCACCAGGTCGAGCTCGGTGGGACCGATCTCCAGCAGCCGGTGGGGCGTGGTGATCCCGACGTTGTTGACCACCAGCTCGACCGGCCCGTTCCTGGTCAGCTCGTCGGCAACGCCGGCAACGTCCTCGGTGTGGAGGTCGGCCTCGATGACCTGGCAGTCCTCGGTGCGGAAGGCCTCCTTGAGCTGGCCGGCGTCCTTGTCGACCACGGTGACCTCGGCCCCGGCCATGATCAGCCACTTGGCGATCGCCTCGCCGATGCCGCGGGCGGCGCCGGTGACGACGGCACGCCGGCCGCTGAGGTCCTCGAGGAACTCACAGACCGGCGGTGCCTGGCCGACCTGACCGGGCCCGTCGTGACCCTTCACCTGCACGCGCGGCTGACCTCCCCACCTGGACGGTGCGCCCCGCCATCAAAGAGCCTTCCCGGCGACGGCGCTGTCACCTAGCTGACATCCTGGGAAAACTTCTACCGCTCGGCCAGGAGCTCCAACCGTTCCCGGTCGAGGATCTCGAAGCCGCGGCCGTCTGCCCGGATGTAGCCGCGGGACTCGAGCGACCGCAGCGCCTGGTTGACCGTCTGCCTGGCCCCGCTGACCATCGAGGCCAGCTCGGCCTGGGTGACCCGGCGGGTGTGGGCCGTCTGCTTGTCCTGGACCGCCAGGGCCAGCAGCTGCCGGGCGATCCGCCCCTGGAGGTCGAGGAACACCAGGTCGCTGACCTGGCGGGTGGTGCGGCGGACGATCGTGCCCAGGGTGCGCAGCAGGGCCTCGGCGACCTGGTCCTCGGCGCGCAGCAGCGCCACCAGCTCGGCCCGGGTCACGACCAGCAGGGTGGAGCGTTCCACGGCCTCGGCCGAGGCCGAGCGGGGCCCGCCGTCCAGCAGCGCCAGCTCGCCGAAGGTCGCCGGGGCGTCGTGGCGGTGGAGCTCCATCAGCTCCCCGTCCCGCGAGCACACGACCAGCTTCACCGAGCCCTCCAGGAGCACGAACATGGCTTCGCCGGGGTCGTCCTGCCAGAACACCATCTGGCCCTTGTCGACCACCCGGCGCCCGGCGTGCTCGACCACGGTCAGGCGCGAACGCTGGTCGAGGCCCCGGAAGGGCTCGACCCGGCCCAGCAGCGTGGCGGCCGTGTTCGCGTCCAAGTGCTCACCGCCTGACCGGAATGAGTGCGCTCGTCGCCATCCTGGGGGATCGACGGGGCAATTGCCAGGGCGGCGCGTTGACACCCGAGGAGGGGCTGCGCTCAACTTTCCCCGCCTTCATCCGTTCTCGGGCAAAGGATCAGCGATGACCACCGAGTCGAACGTTCGGTCCGACCCTCGAGGCACCCCGCCCCGGTCCGGGCTGGACGCCTACTTCCACATCTCCGAGCGCGGCTCGACGGTGGAGCGGGAGGTCCGCGGCGGCCTCGCCACCTTCTTCACCATGGCCTACATCGTCGTGCTCAACCCCCTGATCCTCGCCTCGGCGGCGGACGTCAACGGCCAGCACCTCGACCTGGGCCAGCTCACCACCGCGACCGCCCTGGTGGCGGCGGCCATGACACTGTTCATGGGCGTGTACGGGCGCTACCCGTTCGCGCTCGCGGCCGGCCTGGGCCTGAACGCCGTGGTCGCCTTCCAGCTGGCGGCGGAGATGACGTGGCCGGCGGCCATGGGCGTCGTCGTGCTCGAGGGCATCGTCATCACCCTGCTGGTCCTGACCGGCCTGCGCGAGTGGGTGATGAACGCCATCCCGCTCCCCCTCAAGCAGTCGATCAGCGTGGGCATCGGCCTGTTCATCGCCTTCATCGGCTTCGTCGACGCCGGGTTCGTGCGCCGCATCCCCGACGTCGCCAACACCACCGTCCCGGTGCAGCTGGGCGTCGGCAACCGCCTGATCGGCTGGCCCACGGTGGTGTTCTGCTTCGGCCTGCTGCTGACCATCGCCCTGGTCGTGCGCCGGGTGCGGGGCGCCATCCTGCTCGGGATCGTGGGCACGGCCATCTTCGCGATCATCCTCAACGCCATCGTCGACGTGGGGCCGCGGGTCGACGCCGCCGGCAACGTCAACCCGGCCGGCTGGGCCCTCACGGTCCCCAAGGTCCCCGAGGGCGTGGTCGGCTCCCCCGACTTCGGCCTGCTCGGGGCCTTCAGCCTCGGCGGCAGCTTCGCCCAGGTCGGCGTCCTCGTGGCCGTGCTGTTCATCTTCACCCTCATGCTGTCCGACTTCTTCGACACCATGGGCACGGTCATCGGCGTCGCCAACGAGGGCGGCCTGCTCG
>JASLIH010000256.1 GCA_030152105.1 Actinomycetes bacterium | reverse complement strand
GGCCAGGCAACAGGAGGCCAGGACCATGACCGAGGGCAGCGTTCGACCTACTGGCTCGAATTGACCCGTGGCTCGTTTGCGTGCACTTGCTTGACGATAATCCTGACCGTCCGGGGAGTACTGGATGCTTGCGCTCGATTCTCCGCTGTCTTGCGCCAGCGCGCTTGGAATCGATAGCTCCCTGCCCGAGGCGCGGCGTATTCGGCTGAAGTCCTGGTATCTCCCTCTAGCCAAAGCTTCCATCCCGCGCCGACAAGCAGGTTGGTCGCCGCCTGCTCTCTCGACAGATCTTCATTGGTGGAGGCCGCTTCGGCTTCCCGTTGACCGATACCTGGTTCCTCGATGTAGACGTCGAATACGTAGCCGGCTGGAGGTTCGCTTGGTGTCCATTTGATCGTGACCTTCTCGCCCTCATGCACGATGCGGGGCCAGGCATCGATTCGTAGACTTGGCAGATCCGAGCGTAGCTTCCAGTAACTTCGAATCGCTTGAATAAGCGGTAGGATCACGGCGACCTTGAAGGCCACGACGAGCCATCCAGCCGCCGCACCTCGATACACCAGCGGCTCTTTCAACTGAAGCGTCTCATTGACTTTGAAGAGCGGAATGCTTTCCAGGAAGTGCCACGTGTAGAAATTGAAGAAGTTGTCGGGTGTGAGAGCACAAGGCGTTGTACATGAAGGGTCGGATATGTCCACGACCCTCCACTCCCACAGCAATTGAGTCACTGCGGAGAATATGACCGTTGTGAAGAAGAAGATGGCTGCCGCCCATAGTAACGGAGACAGCCAACCGTAGTCACCACCGCGCATCAAGTATTGCAGCGCTCTTGTCCTGGTCGTGGGTCTCGCCATGTAGTTGACAAGGATTGCGAGGAGGATGACAAAGAGGGTGAGCACCCCGACGCGAACCCATGAAGGAACATTCTCGTCGTCTACCCTGGAGACGGGAAACGCCAGAATGCTGGTGAACCAAAGGATCAGAAGACCAAATATCGCGATGCGGACGTATGACCACAGGCGATCGCCGACGACGAGCAAGGTGGATGCTGCCAAATCACGCACCGAGTCCTCCCCCGCGTCCACCTTAATCCCCACCGAAACTACGGGCGTAGTCTGAACAATCCCGGCATCAGGCGCAAGGAGATAGATCCCAGCGCACTGCGCATACGAGCAGGCGCCAAGCTATTCGACCCGGCCGCCATGCAGCAGGAATCCGGCTGTAGCGGAACGGGAGAGGTCTTGAGGTGCGGGAGCAGCGGGGGATGCTCATCTAGCACCAGGATCAGCCTTCTTAGGGGGATGGGGAGGCCGTGTCGGCGGAGCAGGTGGCCAAGCCGAGGGACGGGTGAGACGATCGGGCACCGCCCTAGGAGGTCCCCAGATGCCTACCGGCCAATCCATGGTCGAGCTGCCGCACGCTCGTATTGCTGGCGGCCCGAAGACGCTGGTCATCCTGGAAGGTCTCACCCTGGAGAACAAGGCGCCGACCGGGCGTGCCCTGCGGCTGCTTCGGTGGGCCCACAAGCGCTACACCGGTGACTACACCGTCCACCAGGTGGGACGACGGCCAGGCCTGCCGGCCGGCCATACCACCCGCGACATGGCCGAGGACTACGCCAGCTGGATCGGGGCCAGGTTCGACGGGCCGGTCGACGTCGTCGGCTTCTCGACCGGTGGTGAGGTTGCCCAGTACGTGGCGGCCGACCACGGCGAGCTGGTTCGTCGGCTGGTCTTGAGCGACACCGGCTGCCGGCTGGGGGAGGACGCCAAGGCGTTGCTGCGAGCGGCCCGCGACAAGGCCGCCCACGGCAGGGCGGCCGAGGCCCAGGCCGACATCGCCAACCACATGGACTTTGGACGGTTCGGCCAAGGCGTGGTGAAGCTGCTCGGCAAGCGCCTGATGAAGGAACCTGACGACGCTTCGGACTACATCGCCACCATCGAGGCGGATCTGGGCCATGACGCGACCGATGCGCTGGCCAGGATCGCCGCGCCGACCCTGGTGGTCGCCGGCAGCCGGGACTTCTTCTACCCCGAACCGATCGTTCGTGAGACCGCCGAACGGATCCCACAGGCCACGCTGCGGCTCTATGACGGGGTCGGCCATGCGGTCGCCAAGACCCACAAGCGCAGGTTCGAGGACGACGTGCTGGGCTTCTTGCGCCGTTGACGCAGCGGAGCAGCCGTCGTGCGGCCTGATCCCCCGGCGCGGGCCTTGTCCACTGCGGGCGACCACCGCAGCACCATCAGCTGGGAGTGGCGAAGCTGCTCGGTGCGAGTCGCAGATCACGTCGTGAGCGCGCCACTGCTGCCGAGACCGCCAAGACGACCACGCCAGCGCCCGGAGCGATGAAGTAGGGAACCACGAGGCTGACCATGGCCGCTGCCGCCGCGACCTTGGCAGAGACCAACTGCCGCCGCCACAGCAGCCCCGCCGCCAGGATCGTCGCGAGCACCGCACCCCAGGCGCCAAGCGCTGCCAGGTCATGACCCGACTCGAAGCCGGGTCTCGCCGGGCCGAGCTGGCTGGCCTGGGTGTCACTCCAGGTTGCGCCATCGATGGCGTCGATCACCTGCACGTTGCCCGCCAGCACGAGCAGGCAGCTGGCGATGGCCGCGCCCCACCGTCCTTGTTCAGGTTGGCGGGGGGCGGGGTGGGCGGGTAGGCTCCGTGGTGGACCGTGCTAGGTGGGGAGCTAGCGGTGCCCTGTACCCGCAATCCGCTCTAGCGGGGCTGAATTCCTGCCCGAGGGTCCGAGTCCGAAGAGAGCGCCGAGCACGGAGTGTTGACGGTCAGGTCCCGCGCAACGTCACCCTGTGAATCGCGTCAGGTCCGGGAGGAAGCAGCGCTAAGCGGGCACTGACGGGTGCCGCGGGCGTGCCGGGCCC
>JASLIH010000058.1 GCA_030152105.1 Actinomycetes bacterium | reverse complement strand
AGGCGGTGTTCGCGGCTGTCCACAGCCGGCCGGGCCAGCAATTCGCCCTCGGCGGCCAACGCCGAGCCCGCGGCGAACTCGGCGCCGGCGACCAGTTCCGCTCGGAGGTGCTCGACGAACTCGGCAGGAGGGGGGGACACGTACTCGGGGACGGATCGGCGTAGCGACCCGGCAGTTGCCAGGGCGTCGGCCAGGGCTGGGTCGTCGCCGGTCAGGTCGACCTCCCAGCGACCCAGCCGGCGCTCGAACTCCTCGGCCGAGGGGGCGGGGCGGGTCTCGGGCGGTGCGGGGCCGGTGCGGGGCCCGCCGGTCAGCTCGTGGACGGCCAGGCAGGCGGTGAGCTGGAGCTCCAGCACCGCACGCCGGCTGTACCCGGAGAGGTGGGCGGTGTGGTCGAGCGAGTGGCCGAGCAGCAGACGAAGCACGACCACCTCCCGCTCCGGCTCCCTCAGCCGCGCCACCGCCGCCACGACGTCCCTGGGGGCTTCCGGAGGCGCACCGGCCGCCGGCCCGGGGGTGTGGACAGAGGCCGGCGCCGCCTCCTGCCTTCGACTACTCTCCCCCTCCGGGGGGGCAGACGCCGGCAGGGCGGGGTGAGGCACGCCCGACGACCCCGACCCACCCGCCTCCGATCCCGCGGGACTGCCCGACCCACCCGCCTCCGATCCTGCAGGGCTGCCCGACCCACCCGCCTTCGATCCTGTGGGGCTGGCTGACCCACCCTCCTCGGAGTGCCCCTGGCGCTGGGCGAGGGCGTCGCGGGTCATGGCGGTCAGCCAGGCGGCGGCTTCGCCTTCGGGGCTGGTGGTGGCTGGGAGCCAGCCGATGGCGGCGTGGAAGACCTGGGCGGTCAGCTCGGCCGTCTCGGTTGGGTTGCCGGTCCAGGCGAGGAGGTAGCGGTAGACGCCCTCGACCTGGGTGTCGTAGACGAGGGCGAAGGCCTCCCGGTCGCCGGCGGCGGCGCGTTCGAGCAGGGGGCGCTGGCCCGCGAGCTCGGCGGGCACGTCGCCGTGCCGGCAGGGACAGGCGGGCGTCTGGGCGTCCGGGGGACGCTGGGGTCTGAGGGCCAAGGGGGGTGGGGGGTGGCTTTCAGCGGCCGAGCAGGAGCTGCACCGCGGCCGCGAGCACGATCACGACGAGCAGGGCGGCCACGACGACGGCGGTCCCAGTTCGCATGCGGCTCGGGATTCTACCCGTTCCGGGAGGTGGCGCGAGCGGGGGCTCTCGTCGCCCCCTTGGCCAGGTGGGTCCTGGCGATGGCGAGGTTCTCGCGCAGGACCTCGAGCAGGGCCTTGCGGTCGTCGGCCCAGGTGCGCACGTCGAGCTCGAGGGTGACGGCGCCGCCGAAGCCGCCGGACCCGACCTCCTGGAGGAAGTCGCCGATTGGCAGGACGCCCCGCTCCAGCAGCCCGTGGGTGTCGCGGCCGCGACCGTCGTTGTTGGAGACGTGCAGGTGCACGACCCGGTCGGACAGCTCGTCCCAGGCGGCCAGCAGGTCGCCCCCGGCCACGGCCAGGTGGCTGGTGTCCAGGACCAGCGACGGCCAGCGGCCCAGCTCGGAGGGGGCGGTCCCGCTGAAGAAGCGGAGGCTGCGGCCGTTCACGTTGATCGGGAACATGTTCTCGACCGCGATCGTGACTCCGGTCTCCTCGCGGATCCGGGGGATGGCCTCGTCCAGCCAGGTCGCGTACTGGGTCTGCCAGCGGTACGGCGGGTGGATCACGACGGTGGACACCTTGGCCGTCTCGGCGAAGCGGACGCAGCGTTCCAGCTTGCCCTTGGGGTCGGTCCCGAACACCAGCCAGGTCGCGACCAGGAAGGGCCCGTGCACGGCCGGCACGGGCACGCCGTAGCGGGCGGCCAGCGCTCCGAGACGGAGGGGGTCCTGGCTCACCTTGTCCTGCATGATCATCAGTTCGGCGCCGTCGAAGCCGGCCTCGCCGATCAGCTCGAAGGTCTCCTCGAGCGAGAACATGAAGAACGGGCCGGTGGCGGCGAGCACCGGGGGCAGCTGGGGGACCGGAGGGACTGAGGCCAAGATGGCTCCTCGTGAGCGACAAGCCGGGCGTAGTGCTGGAGCGCGCGGCGGATGCTACCAAGCTACAAGAAGTGCGGTTGCCCGGGCGGGACTAGACTCCGGTCATGCACTGGCTGCTCCCGGGTGTCGCCGCGGCCGCCTCGGCTGCGTTCGCCGTCGCGGTCCTGCGTCAGTACGCGGCCCGGCGCCGCCCCTACCAGCTCGCCTGGGGCATCGCCCTGTCCATGTTCACGGTGGCCTCGCTGGCCCTCACCGCCGGGGTGGTGGCCGGGTGGACGCCGGTCTCGTTCAAGCTCTACTACCTGTTCGGGGCCGTCCTGAACGTGCCCTGGCTGGCCCTCGGGACCGTGGAGCTGCTCGCCGGCCTGGCCGTGCGCCGGGCCTATCTGGCCGCCCTGGCCGTCTTCACCCTGGTCAGCGTGCTCCTGGTCGCCCTGGCCCGGGTGACCGCGGCCGACCTGGCCGGGCGGCTGCTGCCCGAGGGCAAGGAGTTCCTGCCGGTGGCCGTGCGGGTGCTGGCCGTCGTCGGCAACAGCGTCGGGACCCTGGTGGTGGTCGGCGGGGCGGTGGCCAGCGGCCTGGCCATGCGCTCGCGGCGTGAGCTGCGTCCCCGGTTCGAGGGCACCCTGCTGATCGCCCTCGGCGTGCTGCTGGCCGCCAGCGGCGGCGTGCTCGCGTTCCTGGCCTCCAGCGACAAGCTGGCCCTCGGCCTGGCCGTCGGGGCGAGCGTGATGTACCTGGGCTTCCGCCGCGCCTCGACCCCGGCCCGTCCGCCGGTCGCCTCCGGCCCATGACCAGGGTCACCCTCTACACCAGGACCGGCTGCCACCTGTGTGAGGAGGCCGAGCGGGTCCTGCGCGAGGAGCAGCCCGCCGCCGGGTTCCGCCTCGAGCTGGTCGACATCGACCGCGACCCGGAGCTGGCCCGCCGCTACGGGGTGCGGGTCCCGGTGGTGGCCGTGGACGGCGAGGACCTGTTCGAGTACGAGGTGCCGCTTGACCTGCTGCGGGCCCGGCTGGGCCGGGTTGGCGCCGATTGAGAACACGATCACGAGAGCCTAGACTCGGGTGGAATCAGTAACGGGGGTGGGAGTCCGTGCGAGACCGTATTCCGGAAGCGACCGTCGCCCGCCTGCCTGTCTACCTCCGCTGCCTGGTCGACATGTCGGAGCGGGGGACCCACCGGGTCTCCTCCGACCAGCTGGCCGACGCGGCCGGGGTGAACTCGGCCAAGGTCCGCAAGGACCTGTCCTACCTCGGCTCCTACGGCACCAGGGGGGTCGGCTACGACGTCGAGTACCTGATCTACCAGGTCCGCCGCGAGCTGGGGCTGGAGCAGGACTGGGCGGTGGCGATCGTCGGGGTCGGCAATCTGGGGCATGCCCTGGCAAACTACCGGGGCTTCGCCGAGCGGGGCTTCCGCATCGCCGCCCTGCTGGACGCCGACGGCGGCAAGGTCGGCGAGGAGCTCGGCGAGCTGAGCGTCGACCACATCGACGACCTGGACCGCGTGGTGAAGGAGGAGCAGGTGGCGATCGGCATCATCGCCACACCGGCGACCGCGGCCCAGGAGGTCTGCGACCGGCTGGTCGCGGCCGGCGTCACCTCGATCCTGAACTTCGCCCCG
Organism: Actinomycetes bacterium; assembly: GCA_030152105.1. Next base: position 9,064 of record JASLIH010000058.1, on the reverse strand, counting down.
GCCCACCTCCAGGTGCCGGCCGGGGTCTCGCTCCGCAAGGTCGACCTCTCCACCGAGCTGCAGATCCTCTCCTTCCACGAGCAGCGCCGGGCCGCCGTCGACCTTGTCCGCCAGGTCGCGGCCGGGAACCAGGAGGCCGACGCCCGGCCAGAGCGACCCGGCCAGGGGCCAGAGGCCCGGGGCTGAGCGGCGTGCCGGTCTTCGTCGTCGGGGCGAACTTCCGCAGCGCACCTCTCGAGCTGCTGGAGCGCCTGGCGATCGACGCCGAGCGGCGCCCCAAGGCCCTGGCCGGCCTGCTCGACCAGGAGCACGTGCACGAGGCGGTGGTCGTCTCGACCTGCAACCGGGTCGAGGTCTACACCGCCATCAGCCGCTTCCACGGCGCCGCCGGCGACGTCCGGCGGTTCCTGGCCGACCTGGCCGGGCTGGCCCTTGGCGAGCTCGCCGACCACCTCTACGACTACTACGAGGAGCGGGCCGTCCAGCACCTGTTCACGGTCGCGTCCGGGGTCGACTCGATGGTGGTCGGTGAGGCGCAGATCCTCCGCCAGGTCCGGGAGGCGTTCGGTGCCGCCCAGGCCGAACGGTCGGTCGGGCCGGTGCTGTCGGCCCTGTTCACCAGGGCGATCAAGGTGGGCCGGCGAGCCAGGAACGAGACCGGCATCGGCGCCGGGATGGCCTCCACCGTGACGGTCGGGCTGCGGGTGGCCGCCGGGCAGCTCGACGGCCTGGCCGGGCGCCGGGCCCTGCTGGTCGGGGCGGGCAGCCTGGCCCGGCTGGCCGGCCGGGCGCTGCGCGAGGCCGGGGCGGGCGAACTCGTGGTGGCCAACCGCACCCAGGCCACCGGCGCCGCGCTGGCCCGGGAGCTGGGCGGCCGGTCGGTGCCCCTCGACCAGGTCGCCGGCGAGCTGGCCAAGGCCGACCTGGCGGTCGCGGCCACCGCCGGGACCACCCCCACTGTGACCGCGGCCACGGTCGCCGCCGCCCTGGCCCGGCGCGAGCCGGGCCCGCCGGGGTCGCCCTCGGGCCCGCTGGTCCTGCTCGACCTGGGCGTGCCCCGCGACGTCGAGCCCGAGGCCCGGGGCCTGCCTGGGGTCGTCCTCGCCGACCTGGACGGGCTCCGGGCCGTGCTCGAGACCGACGAGGGCCCGCGGCGGGAGGTCGAGCGGGTCCGGGCCCTGATCGCCCAGGAGACGGCCGCCTACCTGGGCGGCCAGCGCGAGGCCCGGCTGGTCCCGACCATCCGGTCCCTGCGGGCCAGGGCCGAGGAGGTCCGCCAGCAGGAGCTGGCCAAGGCCACGGCCCGGCTTGCCGGCCTTGACGAACGCCAGCGGGCGGCGGTCGAGGCCGTGACCAGGGGCCTGGTCAACAAGCTGCTGCACGACCCGATGGTCCGGGGCAAGACCCTGGCCGCCCGTCCCGACGGGGACCTGTACGTCGCCGCCCTGCGCGAGCTCTACGGCCTCGACCCCAGCCCGGACGACGATGACCGCCGCTGAGCGCCCGGGACCGGGCTGGGACCGGGCCCTGCGACTGGCCACGCGGGGCAGCGCCCTCGCCCTCGCCCAGAGCCGGCTGGTGGTCGACGGGCTGCGGAAGGCCTGGCCGGAGCTGCCCGTCGAGCTGGTCACCGTGGTCACCGAGGGCGACCGGCGTCGCGACGTGCCGGCGGCCGCCATCGGCGGCAAGGGCATCTTCACCGCGGCCGTGCAGCAGGCGGTGCTGGACGGGCGGGCCGACCTGGCGGTGCACTCGGCCAAGGACCTGCCCGCCGTCCAGGTCCCCGGTCTGGTCCTGGCCGCCGTCCCGGAGCGCGACGACCCGCGCGACGTGCTCCTCGGCCGCCACCACCTGACCGGCCTCGACGACCTGGGGCCAGGGGCCAGGGTCGGCACCGGCAGCCCGCGGCGGGTCGCGCTGCTCAACTGGCTGCGTCCCGACCTGGAGCTGGTGTCCATCCGCGGCAACGTCGACAGCCGGGTCCGCCGGGTCCACGCCGGCGAGCTGGACGCGGTCGTCCTGGCCGCCGCCGGGCTGCGCCGCCTTGGCCTGGCCAGCGACGCGGCCATCCCCCTCGACCCGGAGACCTTCACCCCGGCCCCCGGCCAGGGCACCATGGCCGTCGAGGCCCGCGAGGACGACACCGGCGCCCTCGGCCTGCTCAGCGCCCTCACCCACCGCCCCTCCCGGGTCGCCCTGCGGGCCGAGCGCTCGTTCCTCCAGCGCCTCGGCGGCTCCTGCACGCTCCCGGCCGGCGCGCTGCTGCGCCCGACCAACGCCGGGCCGCTGGAGATCCAGGGCTTCCTGTCCGCCCTCGACGGCAAGGGCCTGGTCCGCGAGCGCCTCCGCGGCCCCGCCGACGACCCCGAGGGCCTCGGCCGCACCCTCGCCGACCGCCTCCTCGACGCCTGCGGCCCCGAGGTCCGCGCCCTGGTCGAGGACAGGCGCCGTTGACCCCGGCCCGCCAGCCCCTCACCGGCCTGACCGTCCTCGTCCCCCGGGCCCGCGACCAGGCCAGCGACTTCTCGGCCCTGCTCCGCTCAAGAGGCGCCGAGCCGCTGGAGGTCCCGACCATCGAGATCCGCCCCGTCGCCGCCACCGACGAGCTCGACCGGGCGGTCGAGGACCTGGCCGCCGGCCAGTTCGACTGGGTCGTCCTGACCAGCGTCAACGGCGTCGCCGCGGTCCGGGCGCGGGCCGAGGTCTCGGGTCACGGCCCGGCCGCGCTCGGCGCCGCCCTGGTCGCCGCCGTCGGCCCGGCGACCGAGGCCGCCCTCCGCGCCTGGGGCGTCGCCCCCGACCTGGTCCCCGAGGTCGCCACCACCGCCGCCCTGGGCCACGCCTTCCCGGCCGGCCCGGGCGCCGTGCTGCTGGCCAGGGCCGACCTGGCCAACCCGGAGCTGGCGGTGATCCTCCGGGTCAAGGGCTGGGAGGCCACCGAGGTGGTCGCCTACCACACCGTCCCCCTCGGCAGGCTCGACCCGGCGGCCCGCCGCCGCCTCGACGGCGGCGAGGTCGACTGGGTGGCCTTCACCGCCTCCTCCACCGTCGAAGGCTTCCTCCGAGGCTACGGCGGCCCACCCCCGCCGGGAGTCCGGGTCGCCGCCATCGGCCCGGTCACCGCCGACACCGCCCGCTCCGCCGGCATCCCGGTGGCCACCACCGCCACCGAGCACACCATCGGTGGCCTGGTGGAGGCCATCGAGCACGCCGTCACCGGCTGATCTCCGGGCGGTAGTAGGGTAGGTCCGTTCAGACGGACAAGGAGATGTGATGCGACCTGCGCCGTTTCCGGTGGGGCGGCCGCGGAGGCTGCGGGGGAGTCGGGTGCTGCGGGAGCTGGCCCGGGAGAACGAGCTGTCGCGGCGGGACCTGGTGGCGCCGCTGTTCGTGAAGGAGGGGATCTCCGAGGCGGTCCCGATCGCCTCCATGCCCGGCCATGCCCAGCACACGCTGGAGAGCCTGCGCAAGGAGGCGGCCGAGCTGGCAGGGCTCGGCATCCCGGCGCTGCTGCTGTTCGGGATCCCGGCGGCCAAGGATGCCGAGGGGTCGCAGGCCTGGGCCCCGGACGGGATCATCCAGCGGGCGCTCCGGGCGCTCCGGGCCGACCTGGGCGACGACGTGGCCCTGATCGCCGACCTGTGCCTGTGCGAGTACACCGACCACGGGCACTGCGGGGTGCTTGGCCCTGCGGCCCCTGGCGGCAGCGGCCAGGGCCCGGTGGTGGCCAACGACCCGACCCTGGAGCTGTACCGGCGGGTCGCGGTCGCCCAGGCCGAGGCCGGGGCGTCGGTGATCGCGCCCAGCGGGATGATGGACGGGCAGGTGGGCGCGATCCGGGCCGGGCTCGACCGGGCCGGGTTCGCGGACCTGCCGATCCTGGCCTACGCGGCCAAGTACGCCTCCGGCCTGTACGGCCCGTTCCGGGAGGCGGCCGAGGGGGCGCCCCGGTCCGGGGACCGGACCGGCTACCAGATGGACCCGGCCAACGGCGACGAGGCCCTGCGCGAGGTCGCCCTCGACGTCGCCGAGGGCGCCGACATGGTCATGGTCAAGCCGGCCCTCGCCTACCTGGACGTCCTCTGGCGGGTCAAGCAGGCCTTCGGGCTGCCGACCGCCGCCTACCACGTGTCCGGCGAGTACGCGATGGTCAAGGCGGCCGCCGAGCGCGGCTGGGTCGACGGCGAGCGGGTCATGCTGGAGGTGCTGACCAGCATCCGGCGGGCCGGGGCCGACCTGGTGGTCACCTACTTCGCCCGCGACGCCGCCCCGCTGCTGTGAGGGGTTGTTCCACGTGAAACCTTGGCGGGTCGAGCCACGGGGCCGGTTCGAGCAGCAGACCATCCGCAGCCGGGTCCTTGAGGGGAACGCGCTCGGCGACCCGGTCGAGCGGCCGCTGTGGGTGTACCTGCCCCCCGGGGTGGGCGACGACCCGGGTCGCCGCCACCCCAGCATCTACGTGATCCAGGGCTACACCGGCCAGGTCGACATGTGGTGGAACCGCACCGCCCTGCGGCCCACCGTCCCCGAGCTGATCGACGAGCTGTTCGCGGGCCCGGAGGGGTCCGGGGAACCCCGGAGGGGTGCCCCGGTGGATCAGGTCCCCCCGCCCGCGGTCGTGGTGCTGGTGGACTGCTGGACCTCGCTCGGGGGCAGCCAGTTCCTCAACTCCCCGGGCACCGGCCGCTACCTGGACTACCTGTGCGACGAGGTGGTGGCGTTCGTCGACGACCGCTACCCGACCCTGCCGGCCCGCGAGCACCGTGGCATCGCCGGCAAGTCGAGCGGCGGGTACGGGGCCATGGTCGCCCCGATGCTGCGGCCCGACACCTTCGGCGGCCTGGCCAGCCACGCCGGCGACGCCCTGTTCGAGCACTGCTACCTTCCCGACATGGCCGCGGCGACCCGGGCCCTGCGAGACCACTACGACGGCTCCTACGAGCGGTTCTTCGACGACTTCACCGCCCGGCCGGCGATGTCCAAGGAGGCCGACGGCATCCTGCTCGGCATCTGGGCCATGGCCGCCTGCTACTCGGCCGAGCCCGACGGCACGGTGACCCTGCCCTTCGACCCGGCCACCGGCCGGCTCCGCGACGAGGTGTGGGCGCGCTGGCTGGCCCTCGACCCGGTCCGCATGGCCGCCGGCCACGCCGACCAGCTCCGCTCCCTGCGCGGCATCTACCTGGACGCCGGCCGCCGCGACCAGTACTGGCTCGACCTGGGCGCCACCGCGTTCTCGGCCGAGCTCGACGCCCTCGGGATCGAGCATGTCTTCGAGCTGTTCGACGCCACCCACTCCGGGATCGAGTACCGCTACCCGGCCGGCCTGGCCTTCCTGGCCGAGCGGCTCGGGGACTGACCGCATGGACGGCCCGTTCGAGCTGGTCATCTTCGACTGCGACGGCGTGCTGGTGGACTCGGAGCGCATCGCCGTCCGGGTCGAGGCCGAGTACCTCGCCGAGCTGGGCTGGCCCCTGACCGAGGCCGAGATCATCGAGCGGTTCATGGGCCGCACGACCGAGTACATGGACGAGGCGATCGAGGCCCAGCTCGGGAGCCGGCTCCCCACCGACTGGAAGGACCAGTTCCAGCGCCGCTACCACGAGGGGTTCGTGGCCGGCCTGGTCCCGGTGGACGGCATCGACGAGGCGCTGGACCAGATCAGCGTCCCGACCTGCGTCGCCTCCAGCGGCAGCCACGACAAGATCCGCTTCACCCTCGGCCACACCGGGCTCTACGGGCGGTTCGAGGGCCGCATCTTCAGCGGCTACGAGGTCGCCAACGGCAAGCCCGCCCCCGACCTGTTCCTGCACGCGGCGGCGAGCATGGGGGCCGAGCCGGCCCGCTGCGCCGTGGTCGAGGACACCCTGTACGGGGTGATGGCGGCCAGGGCGGCCGGCATGCGCGCCTTCGGCTACGCCGGCGGCCTGACCCGGCCCGAGCGCCTCGCCGGCCACGGGACAGTGGTGTTCGACGACATGCGCAGGCTGCCCCGGCTGCTCGCCGACCGCCCCGCCTAGAACCGACCCGCCCGGCGCAGGCGGCGGGGGCGCCCGTCGGGGTCGACAACCGACTTGTACAGCGGGGTGGCCCACCAGGCGGCCCACGCCTGCACCCGGCCCGGGTCGTGCTCGCGGGCCTGGCCGGGGGGCCGGGGGCCGCGGCGGCCGGACTCGTGCCAGCCGGTCAGGGCGCCGGCCCCCCGGCGCCAGGCCTCGAACCCCTCGACCGGGTCCAGCAGGTCGCCGTCCTCCCCCGGCCCGCGGCCCAGGTGCTCACGCCACAACCGCAGGCGCAGCTCCCGGGCGAACAGGCGGGCGCCGTCGCCGAGGCCGGCCGGGTCGGCGGGCTCCCGGCGGTCTTGTGTCTCGTCCAGGACCGCGGCGGACAGCTCGCTGTCGTGGGTCCAGGAGCGCCGGTTCAGGTTGTCGGAGCCGACCGCCGCCCACACGTCGTCGATCACGCACACCTTGGCGTGCACGTAGATGGGCGTGCCGTGCTCGTTCTCGAGGTCGTAGACGGCCACCCGGTCCCCGCCGGCCGCCCGCACCGCGTCGAGGGCGGCCTGCTGGCCGATGCGGTTGGGTGGGCCCGTCAGCCGCCCGTCCTGATCGGGGTAGCGGGGGACGACGGCCACCAGCCGCAGCTCGGGCGAGCGGCGCAGGGCGTCGGCCAGGCCCTGGGCGATGTCCTCGGACCACAGGTACTGGTCCTCGAGGTAGACCAGGCGCCGGGCTCGCCACAGGGCCTTGAGGTAGGCCCGGGCGATGCTGCGCTCTCCCAGCGGCGCGAACGGCAGTGGCGGCCGCTTGGCCGGGTAGGTGCGCAGGACCTGGACGGCGTGGGGACCGGGCGCCGGGCCCGGGTCGCGGAGCACCGGCGGCAGCGGGCTGGGGTGCCGTGGCTGGTCCATCCGCCTGGCCCGCCGGGCCCGCCACGGGTTGCGGTGATCGAGCGGGGTCGGGTCCTCCCACCGCTCCCGGAACGTGACCGACAGATCGCCGACCGCCGGCCCCCGGAGCTCCAGCTGGATGTCGTGCCAGGGCGGGTGGTCGCCGTAGCGCTCGTCCAACGGCACCGGCTGGGGGTCGCCCAGGTGGCGCTCGTCGTCCCGGCGCCCGTGGCACAGGTCGATCCCGCCCATGAACGCGACGTCGTCGTCCTCGCGGCCGGGGTGGCGGATCAGGACCAGCTTCTGGTGCTGGCTGCCCGGTCCCCGGACCCGCTCGTCGAGCAGGATCTCGCCGCCGGCCGCATTGACCACCTCGCCCAGGTGCTGGTTCTGCTCCTCCTGGAAATGGGCCAGGCTGGGATGGGAGCGCCACAACAGCCCGCGCACCTGCACGCCCCGGGTGGCCAGCTCGGCCAGGACCTTGCCCAGCTCGGTGCCCTCGCCGTCCAGGCGCTCGTCGGTGTCGCCCCGCCAGTCGAAGATGCCGACCAGGTCGCCGTCGCCCAGCGCCCGCAGGGCGGCCAGCAGCCTCGCGAAGTAGGTCGCCCCGTGCACCAGCGGCTCGACCCGGTTCCCCTCGGTCCACGCCCGCCCGTCCCCCCGGCGGACGTCGATCCGGGTCTCGCGGTTGCCCCGCTCCGACGGCGTGAGGAACCAGTCCTGGACCTCGGGCATCTGGCCTCCTCGTCGGTTGTCGGAGCGGTCGTAGACTGGGCGGCGGGCCCCCAGCCAACCCACGGTCGCCCAGCCGCCAAGGAGCGTACCCCGTGCGTCACCGCCGCATCGGCTCGACCGACCTCGCGGCCAGCGAGGTGGGGCTGGCGGTGTGGTCGCTGGTCGCCGGGGAGGGGGCGCGGTCCGACGAGGACGCCGCCGCGCTGCTCGCGGCCGCGCTCGACCTGGGCGTGGCCTACTTCGAGGCCACCGACAGCGACGACCACGGCCGGGCCGAGGAGCTGCTCGGCCAGGCCATTCGCGGGCACCGCGACGAGGTCACGGTGGCCACCACCTTCGGCTACGACACCACCCCGCGGCCCTGGGACCCGACCCCGCAGGCGCCACGGCACGACTGGTCGGCCGTGTTCGCGGGCCGAGCCCTTGACCGGTCACTGCAGCGGCTACGCCTTGAGCCGATCGACCTGTGGCTGCTGCACCACCCGGGAATGGACGCCATCGAGTTCGACGAGCTGTTCGAGCTGCTGGAGTCGCAGGTGCAGAAGGGCAAGATCCGCCACTACGGGGTGCTCCTCGGCCCCGGGCAGGGCTGGGGCGACGAGGGCGCGGCCGCGCTCGATGAGCGGCGGGTCGCGGCCGTCGAGACCGTCTACAACGTGGCCGAGCAGATGCCGGGGCGGGACCTGGCCGCGCTGGCCGCCGAGACCGGGGCCGGCCTGGTCGTCCGTGACCCACTGGCCCCGCGCCTGGACGCCGCCGCCCGGGCCCGGCTGGAGTTCCTGGAGCGGGACCGGGGCCGGACCCTCGACCAGGCCCTGCTCCGGTTCGCCCTGGCCGACCCGGCGGTGGCCACCGCCCTGCCCGAGGTTCGGGACCGCGACCAGCTGGCGGAGCTGGCCGGGGCGGCCGACCTGGACCCGCTCACCCCCGAGGACCTCGACCGCATCGCCGAGCTCCACGCCGGAGGCGCCCTGTGACCCGGACCGGCCGCAGCGAGGCCCTGTTCGAGCGGGCGACCCGGGTGATCCCGGGCGGGGTGAACTCGCCCGTGCGCGCGTTCGGTGGGGTCGGGGGCACGCCCCGGTTCTTCGCCGGCGGGCAGGGGCCGTACCTCTGGGACGTTGACGGGAACCGCTATGTCGACCTGGTCTGCAGCTGGGGGCCGCTGATCGCCGGGCACGCCCACCCCCGCGTGGTCGAGGCCGTGCAGGCGGCCGCCGCCCAGGGGACCTCGTTCGGGGCGCCGACCGAGGCCGAGGTCGAGCTGGCCGAGGAGGTGGCACGGCGGGTCCCAGCGGTGGAGAAGCTCCGCATGGTCAGCTCCGGCACCGAGGCCACCATGAGCGCGGCCCGCCTGGCCAGGGCGGCCACCGGCCGGGCCAAGCTGGTCAAGTTCGCCGGCTGCTACCACGGCCACGCCGACGCCCTGCTGGCCGC
>JASLIH010000025.1 GCA_030152105.1 Actinomycetes bacterium | reverse complement strand
TTCTGTCGTGCGTGGCGACACCTCGGGGAGCCCCCAGTGAGCGCCAGCCCGGCTGTCACGTTATCCAACGAGAACCGCCCCAGCCGCTCCCGGCCATGTCAGGAGACGTGCCTACCCGCCAGCAGCACCCAGCGGCCTGCAAATGCGCCGCGACGACCGGGTCCACCGAACCCCGTCCCCCAGCTCGAGGCGGGAAGGCCCTGATGGGGTCGGTGAACTGGCGCAAGCGCGGCAACCGCTACCAGGTCGCATGGCGCCTGGACGACGGCTCCCAAGGCGCCAAGACGGTCGCCACCAAGGACGAAGCGCTCGACCTGGTTGCCGAGAAACGGTTGGAGATGAGCCACAACACCTGGCAAGGGCGCCGCCGCGGCCGGCTCCCATTCAGCCGGTGGGCGGACGAGTGGTGGGCGGTCTGGTCGACCGACCCCAGCCGCAGCCCGACCACGCTGGCCGCCACCGAGATCCGGCTTCGGCGCCACGTGCGCCCCTTCTTCGGCGACCGTCCCATCGAGGCGATCCAGCCCATGCTGATCCGCCAGTGGCATAACCAGCTCCCCAACAAGCTCGGCTACGAAAGCCTTATGGCCTGTCGCTCGATTCTGTTCCGCATCCTCCAGCTGGCCGAGGATGAAGGCGCCGTCACAGCGAACCCGTTGCGCCGCGTGCCACCGCCCAAGCGACGGGCCGACCCCGAGAAGGTCCTGGGGCAGGCCAAGCGGCGGGCCTACACGGCCGAGGAAGCCGGCCGGCTGCTCGCCTCCTGCCCGCTGTTCTGGTGGGATCACGTGCTGGCGCTGCTCGGCACCGGGCTGCGGTTCGGCGAGTTCGCCGGGCTGCGCCGGCGGCGGCTCCACCTGGACCGAATCCCGCCCGTGCTCCAGGTGGTTGACGTGCGCTACCAAGCCGGCCGCTTCGGCAGCGGCTTCAAGCCCCACCCCAAGAGCGACGCCGGCATCCGCGAGATCCCGCTCGCCACCCTCGTGGTCGAGGCCATCCGCAGCCAGCTCCCACCCGGTGCCGATCCTGATGCGCTGGTGTTCGCCGGCCCCGGGGGCGGCAACCATGTGGGCACCGGGACCAGGACCGTGCTGTCCAGCCGACCGGATGGGAGCTAGGAGGGTGTTCTAGACATCTGCTCGTGAGGACGTTCTGTACCACGTTCAAGGCCGGCCTGGCGCCCAGGCTGGTAGCCGCGTGCATAGCGCCCGCGCACACTGGTTGCATGCACCGCTTCGATGACACCATGCTCGGGTTGACCTACGGGCAGGTCCGCCTGGTCGACAGCGACCCCGGATGGCCAGCAGCGTTCGAGCGACTCGCGGCCGAGCTGCGTGGCGCGCTCGGGGAACGGGCCGTCGCCGTCGAACATGTCGGCTCAACCGCCGTGCCCGGACTCGTAGCCAAGCCGATCCTGGATCTTGCCGTCGGCCTCGCACCCACCACCGACCCTGACCAGGCCGTCCCGGCCATCGAGCGGTTGGGCTACCAGTTCCGTGGTGACAAGGGCGACAGCGGTGGGCTGCTGTTTGTGCTGGAGGACCGGCCAGCCCACCGGATTGGCCATGTTCATGTCGTCCCCCACTACAGCGAGAAGTGGCGCCGGTACCTGGCCTTCCAGGATCGGCTGCGGATCAATCCGGATGCTCGCGCGTCCTACGCCGAGGTGAAACGTAGGCTTGGCGAGCGGTTCGCCAGTGACCGGCAGGCGTACACCGCCGGGAAGGCGGCCTTCGTCGCTGGGGTGTTGGCGGCCGACTAGCTGGTTCAGCTTCAGGCCCTTGATCTGTTGATCGATCGGCCCCGGCGCAGGTCGCCGGTGCCGCGAGCGGCCGCCGCGCCGTTCCGTGTGCGCGCAACGGTTTGCGGATTGGGGCTTCCTGTCGGGTCTGTGACGCCATAAGATGCGTTCTGCCCTTTTGGCGAACTTGGGGGGGTATCGTGCCCGATCGGCCAAGGCGATGCGGCCAGGCGAGCGGCGCGCGTACCCGCGCGCCGCCGCACCGCACCCGACATCCGGACCTTGTGTGTGTCGAGAGGAGCAGCCCATGCGTCGCTTGCGGATCGTCCTGCCTGTGGTGTCAGTCCTGGCCGTCGTGCTGGCGCTGGTCGCGTCGTCCGGTTCGGCCGCTCCCCCCACCCCGGCCTCGGTCAAGACGCCCCGCTGGGTGCTGCACGTCCAGCGGTTCAGCGGCGGTATCTCCAACGGCGTCCGCGCCCAGGCGCCAGACGCGACCACCGTGCGCAGCGCCCGCGTCAAGGGCCAGGCGGCCGGCGCGGCCGCCAGCTCGACCGGGCTTCGCAACCTCCAGATGAACGACGACTCGTTCCCACCGATGCCGCAGAACGAGACCGCGGTCGACTACAGCCGCGCCGACCCGCTGGTGGCGGTCGCGGCCGCCAACGACTACGTCAGCGGCGGCGTGGTGGTCATGCGCACCGCCGACGGCGGCAAGAGCTGGAAGAGCACCCGGGTCACGCCGCAGTTCGGCGGCACCCGCGACTTCTGCAGTGGCGGCGACCCCGCGGTCGCCTACAGCCGCCGCGACCACGCCTTCTACCTGACCCAGCTCTGCTTTTTCCGGGCGTTGCCGTTCTCCGAGGTCCAGCTCTTCAAGTCGGTCGACAACGGCAAGACCTGGACCCCGGGCCGGCAGGCGGCGCGAGTGGTCACCAACTTCGACTACGCCAACGGCACCGTCGATGAGTCGGTCTTCCACGACAAGGAGTACCTCACCGTCGACAACCACCCCAGCAGCCCACACTACGGCCGCATCTATGTGACCTGGACCAAGTTCCACATCGCGCCCGACGGGTCCAGCGACTTCTGCCCCATCCAGGTCGCCAGCACCGACTCGGTGCCGACCACCAACCCGCTGCTCGCCACCTTCGCCCAAGCCTCGGTGGTGCCTGATGCCCCCGGCAGCGGCGGGCTCGGCGAGTCGGCCAACCAGTTCAGCGTGCCCAAGGTCGAGCCGGACGGCACCCTGGATGTCGGCTACATCCTTGAGGAGTGCAACAGCTCGATCGACCACGGCTTCCGCTTCCAGAAGTCGACCGACGGCGGCGCGACCTTCCTGGCCTCCCCGGTCCACATCGACAAGCCGGGCCAGTTCGCCGACAACCCCGACCCCGGCGACGTGCTGCCACCGACCGTGTTCCGCGCGCCCAACACCCTCGCGTTCGCGATCAACGAGCGCAGCGGCGCGATCGTGTTCGTCTACACGAACTACCTCAACCAGGCCTCCTCGGGCGGCGACGTCACCTACCAGGTCTCCCGTGACCACGGGCTGACCTGGTCGGACGCCAAGGTCCTGAGCACCGCCACCGCCAACGCGCCCGGCCCGCCAGCCCGCAACGACCAGTTCTTCCCCTGGATCGACGCGACCCCGTCCGGGGACTTCCAAGCGATCTGGTTCGACCGCCGCCGCGACCCAGCCAACCGCAACATCGACACCTGGCAGGCCACCTCCGGCAACGACGGCCGCTCCTGGACGACCTTCCAGATCTCCAGCCAGTCGTGGAACCCCGACCTCGGGTTCTTCACCTCGGGCGCGTTCATCGGCGACTACAACGGCATCGCCGCCTCGGACAAGGCCGTCTACCCGGTCTGGACCGACGGCCGCAACAGCGCCTTCAACCAGACCGGCATCGGCGAGACCGACATCTTCACCAACGTCGAGCGGAAGTAGGTGACTGGTCCGGGGGGAGCCCGTTGCGGCTCCCCCCGGACGCCTACCAGCATGGTCAGCCCCCGACCGGGTCGCACTAGGTCGGGATGGGCCGGTAGGCGAACGGCGACCTCGAAGGCGGCACGGGCCAACAGGCGAACACTGCCGAAACAATTGGGGTGATTGTCGCTGCGGATCGCCTCGCGCGGATCAGGCAGACTGGCCGGGGTTGAAGGCCCAGTTCCCCAGGGCCTTGATAGCACCGGCGACGACCGCACGACCACGAACAGAGCGTCTTCGATCGCCACCGAGCATGAGACACTCCGTAGGGACACGGAGGCCAGTGGTGAGCACCCCGCCGACGATGGGAATGCGCGACCTGACACGCCGACGTAGCGCCGACCCATGGGTTCCGCCTGCCCGGCAGGGCGGATCCTCGGCCACCCCGCCCAGCACCAAGGGTGCTCGCTCCCGCTCGCATCGCTCCGCGACGGCCTCCGACCGCCCTTGACCCCAGGCGGGGTCCTCGGCCTGGAGCTTGCCAACAGCCGGGCAGGCTGGACCCGTGCTCGACCGTGCCATCTGCGTGCCATCCCGGACGGACGCTCGCGGTTCCTCACGGTCAACCACGGTCACTAGGGTCTCGTTGACCTGCACCGCTTCTCTATAGGCGTGGGACGGCACGAATGGTAAGGATGGGGTCGCCAGGCACGTCTTAGCGAAGCTCTACCTGAATCGGCCTCCGACCCTCGGGCCTGCGGTCGGCCGCCTGCTGGGGCGTCCTCTGCCTGCAGAACCACCCTGGCGATACAGTGTCCGATCGCATCGGCCGCATCCACGGCTAATGTGGTGACGCGTCGCCGCGTAAGCGCCACGGTGAGCCCCGACCAGGAGGCGACAGTTGGCCGCACCAGCCGAGCCGGCACCGCACTTGATCGTCACCGGCGAGCGCGTGGCCTTCGGGCCTCTTCGCGAGGACCTCATCCCGGTCTACGCCAAATGGGTGACCACGCTAGAGGTCGCCCGCGGGGTCGGGAACACGGTCATCTACACCGTTGAAGCGGAGAAGACCTGGTACGAGGAGGCCGCCAAGCCGGACCCCGGCCAGGCGCTCTTCACCATCTATGACCGCTTCGACCTGGTGCCGATCGGGACGACCGGCCTGACCAACATCGACCACCGGCATGGGACGGCCACCTTCGGGATCATGCTGGGCGAGCGGCGCGGCCAAGGGCTGGGGACTGAGGCTACCCGGCTCATGCTCGATTGGGCGTTCACGGTGCTCGGGTTGCACAACGTGGACCTGCTGGTATTTGCCTGGAACAGGCCGGCGATCCGCTGCTATGAGAAGGCCGGCTTCCGCCAGATAGGCCGCCGTCGGGGAGGGGCGGTCTGCATGGGCCGCCGGTTCGACGTCGTGATCATGGACGCGATCGCCGAGGAGTTCACCGGATCGGTGCTCGCGGACCTCGTTCCTGAATGATGCGCAGCAGGCTGGTCTAACTGTCGCGCCCTGCTGGCGGCTTGCCTACGAGGCAGGTCGTCACCGAGGACGAGGCTCATCCTGCGCTCCAACTGGTGCCATCACCGCCAGGCTCTGAGCCGCGTCGTCCTCGCCGGCCGTGCCCCCGCCGCGCCCTAAGCATCGGTCGGCAGCGGTCATTCACGGACAACCACGGTCGATGCCCATGCCGGCCGAGCTGTAGCATCAGCCCCTGCGGAGCGGGCCGAGAAACTTCCCAAGCTCGCGGTGGGGTTCCATGCCCTTCCTCGACTTCAGGTTCCTGGCTGGCGATGAGGCGTCCGGGCCCAGTCGCCGCTCTCGCCTGCCATTGGCCATCCGATCAGCCAGTGGTGGCCGAAGGGATCAGCCAGCCGCCCCTGGCGCAGCCCATAGGACTGGTCTGCGACCGGCGCGATCTCGATGGCACCGTTCGCAATCGCACGCTCGGCGAACCGGTCAGGGTCGACGACCAGCAGGTTGATCCTCACCGTAGTGCCGCCGAGGGCCTGTGGACTGAGATTGGATGCCTCCGGTGCCTCATCGGCCACCCTGAACCGGGCGCCGTCGATGGCCAGCTCGGCGACGATCCGGCCGTCTGGGTAGCTGTTGCGGTAGATCTCCTCTGCTCCGAAGGCCTGCTGGTAGAAGACCGCCGCCTGCGCCGCCTGTCTGACGGTCAGGACCGGGGTGATGGTGCTGCGAAACGTCTCCATGCCTGCACTGTCCTCCAGCGGATGCCGTGGCCGCCCGGCGCACGCTATCTGTGCACGACCGAGCATGCTTCCCAAACTCACGGTGCCGTCGCGCAGCTGGTCCGTGCTGGGTCCGCACGGCATCGGGAACCGCCGGTCCTGGCTGGATACGAGCGGTCACGACCGGTAAGACCAAACCGCAGCTCAGGCATCATTCGCAGCCAAGACCAGGGCTGCTGCGGCACGGAGGCAGCGGCTTCGAATCCCACCTCCTCCGCATCACTGGGCGTCTGGCCCTTGGAACCGCCGTGCGAGTGCAGCGTTGATCTCAAGGTGGCGCAGCAGGAAGGCGCGCTCGTCCAGTCGCCTGCGCCGCAGCCATCCGGTGACTTCGGCATTGCACTTGCTGGCATTGCATGACCGGCAGACGGGCACGATGTTGGCGAGGGTGTACCGCCCGCCGCGCGAGAGCGCCAGTACGCAGTCTCGCTGCAGCGGGGTGCTGGAGGCACCGCAATAGGCGCACCCACCCCACGCCGCCTTGAGCGCGATCCACTGCGCCTCGCTGAGGTCGTGATCGACGCCATCCATCCGACGCTTGCGCCGGCGAGCGGCTCTCGCCCTGCGACTCCCGGCCACCACCTCACCCCAATGCAGGCACCCCCAGCCTGCGGCTCCTCGTCGCCGCGCTGAAGGAGATGACCATAGCCAATCATGGCCCACCCTGGTTCAAAGCCCACCGACCCTGCCGCGGGCCGGCGGCCCTTGCCAACAGGGCAGGCGCCGCGGGGGTCGAGCCTCACCCTGCGGCCGAGCTGGGGCCTCCACAGCCAGGCCTCACGAACGTCGTCCTCGCCAGCCGTGCCACTACCGTGCCATTCACAGCGGTCCTGGCTGGTGCCCAGCGGACAATCACGGATTACGCCACAGCGACCTCGACCTGCGCTGTTTCCTGCAGTCGCAGCTGACCAATCGGGCCGATCTGGCTTTGCGAGCAGGCGGTCGGCGCGAGTTGCGGAGACCCTCGATCCGGACAACGCTCAAAGCGTTCTGGCGCCTACTCAAGGTGGTTTGCTGGCAATGTGCTGGCAACCAGGCTCTGGAAGGAGACTCAGGAACCTGTTTTCGCTGGTGGGCGTGACAGGTTTCGAACCTGTGGCCTCTGCCGTGTGAAAGCGCAGTCCAGCGGTTTCGCGGCCCAGGTGAATCGCTGCAAGGCGGCCGGTGACCTCTAGGTTCGCTGTCCCCCGCTGTCCTTCGCTGTCCCCCAGGTTCCGCTGATCCGCGGCCCCGGTGCGGCCCAGCTGGAGTAGCGTCGCGCCCCCGAAGGGCCGCGCTGCAGCGCCTGATCGACAGTCCAACTTGCATCGTTCATTCTCAGCCACGCAGCGCCTGCTGCTCCCGGGAGAGGGAGGCACTCCATGACCAGGCCGGAAGACCCAGCCAGGCAGGAGGACCCTACCCTGACCTACCTGACGCACAGCGCGGCGTACGGCCGTCCGGGCCAAGGCGACCGCGTCCTGCTCGGCCTTTTCAGACTGCTAGGCCGAGGCATTCGAGCCCTCGTAAGCCGAGCACGGCGGTAGCCAGTTCCGACCGTGCCCAACCGGCTGTCGTGTACGGCCGTGAAGCGCACCTACGAGCGCGTCAAGCGTCCGACCCACGAGGTCCACGAGGTCCACGAGGTGCCAGTGCCGGCGTGATCCCGCCGGCTGCCACGACCGCGAGGTGGAGACCGGTGCCCGCACCATCGCACAAGCCCAGCACCACGGGTGGGAGACAACCATCGTGGCGGCCACCAGCCTGCATGCTGCTGCTCGGCAGCATCCTCGCCATTGCGGCACTGCTGAGCGGCTGCCACCCCGCCAAGCCGGACAACCAGGCGCTCATCGCCGCCCTCCACCGCGGCCGCGCAGCGGAGGTTACCGTCCAGGGCCCGGTTGTCGGCCTGCTCCCCGACGGCAACGGCCCCGACGGCCCCCACCAGCGCTTCCGCGTCGACCTGGGCCAACGTGTCGTGGTCGAGGTCGACCACAACCTAACCCTCGCGCCACGCGTGCCCGTCACAGTCGGGAGCACCGTGATCGTCCACGGGCAATTTGAGCCCGACCCGGGCCGCCCGGTGATCCACTACACCCACCACCCGACCGGCGCTCATGAAGGAGGATGGATCCAGCTGAAGGGCCGCCGCTACCAGTGAGCCAACCATCGGCACCAACCGAGGCGCCCTGGATACTCGCGCTGACCTCTTGCATGCCAAATGCGGACCTGCGGCCCATCACGGCCGATTACGGCTGACGAGCTGCGGTTGTGGTTGTCCGCTGAGCACCGTGGTTGACCGTTGTTGACCGCTGGCTCGCTACCCCAGGACGGCCCCGTCCTCGACCGCGAGGGCGTACCCAGTTCGACCACCGTGGCCGATGTTGTAGCTGTTGGCTGGCTGGAGCTGATCAGCGGCATCTCTGAGTTGACGGAGGAGGACTCTACCCCGCCGATCGCAGAGTCAAGGGCGCTCTTGTGCCTGCCGGGGGCCAGCATCGGAAGGTGGCGGGCTGGTCAGAACTGCCGATTGCGGTGGCTCGCCTTGGGACGATAGGCCGCTTTGGTGGCCAAGGCAGCGGTTACAGAACCGAGCACCTCACCTGCGGTGGTCGAAGGAGGTCGGCCCTATGGCGTCCCGGCTGACCAGCGTGCTGGCCGACCCGGGTCGGCTGGCCGCGGTGCGCCAGACCAACCTGCTCGACACCCCGGCCGAGGACGCCTTTGATCGGGTGGCCCGGATGGCCGCCCGCCTGCTGGAGGTCCCCATCGCCCTGGTCCCGCTGATCGAGGACGACCGCCAGTTCTTCAAGGCCTGTGTGGGGCTGCCCGAGCCGTGGGCCTCGGCCAGGCAGACGCCGCTGTCGCATTCGCTTTGTCAGCAGGTGGTGGTGGCCCGCCAGCCGCTGGCCATCGGCGACACCGGTCAGGATGCCCTTGCCCGTGACAACCCGTTGGTCCGAGAGCTTGGCCTGGCGGCCTATCTCGGGGTCCCCCTGATCGACGCCTCTGGGTAT
>JASLIH010000009.1 GCA_030152105.1 Actinomycetes bacterium | reverse complement strand
GGACGGACGGCGCCGATGTAGTCGCGGCGGCCGATGGAGGCGATGCGGACGCTGGCCCCGGAATAGGGGGCCTCGACCATGGCGCCCCCGCCGAGGTACATGCCGACGTGGTGGATGGACCCCGGGTTGCCGGGTTGTAGGCGAAGAACACCAGGTCGCCGGGAGCGAGGCTGCCGAGGCCGACCCGGGGGCCGGCGCTGAACTGGGCCCGGCTCACCCGCGGCAGCCAGACCCCGGCGCTGCGGTAGGCGGCCATGATCAGGCCGGAGCAGTCGTAGCTGCTCGGCCCGGACGCGCCCCACACGTACGGCTTGCCCAGCTGACTCCTGGCGAACGCGACCGCCCGCCCGGCGGCGCCGGAGGGAGCGCCTGCCCCGCCGAACCAGCCCCACGAGCCGGCCCGGCCGGCGGCGGCCGCCCTCGCCCTGGCTGCCCGCTCGGCGGCCAGGCGGCGGAGCAGGGCCAGGCGGCGCAGGCGCTCCTGACGCCGCCGCTCCTCTAGCACGGCCCTCCTGACCTGCCTGGTCAGCCGCTTGAGGTAGTGGCGCTGGGCGTCGAGGCGGGACTCGATCTGGCGGCGTTTGGCGACCAGCCTGGTCCGCAGGCGCTCCAGGCGCTCGGCCTGGCCGGCCAGCTCGGCCGCGAGGGCCTCGACCTGGCGGCGCAGCCGCTCGACCTGGTCGATGGCCGCCCGGTCCGCCCCGACCACCTGCTCCTGGTACTTGGTGGTGACCAGGGCCTGGTGGACGCTGTCGGCGGCCAGCAGCTGGCCGAGGGTCGACGGCGCCCCGCCGGTGTAGATCGTCCAGAGCCGCTTGCCGAGCACGCGCCTGGCCACCTGGAGGCGGCGGCGGGCGTCCAGCACCTGCCTGCGGGTCCTGGCCTGCTCGGCGCGAGTCCGGGCCAGGGCCTCGTGGACCTCGTTGTAGTCCTCGACCAGGACCTCGACCCGGGTGTGCATGCGGTCGATGGCCGCCCGCACGCGGGCCGCCTTGGCCCGCAGGCGGGTGATCTTCCTGGCCGGGGTCTCCCGTGGGGCGGCGCCGGCGGGCTGGTGGTCGACGCCGCCGAGGCAGACGCCGAGGAGCACGAGCACGACAAGGAGTTGGCGAGGATGGCGCAGCGGGAAGTCCCTTTCGAAGAGCGGGTCTGCGGCCGGGCGGGGACCCTCTCACGGGCCACTTCCCTCGGCAAATCTCGGTAGCAATTCCGCTGCGCCTCCGCCCGGAGTCGTCCGGAATTGGCCGGGAATATTTCCTCAGGAAGGACTAGGCGGTGTCCCCCGGGCCCCCCGGGCCCCTCGCCCGCGCCGGCGGACGATGTCCACCAGCAGGGCGAGCTCCTCGATCCGCAGCAGGCGGGCCACGAGCAGGTAGATGCCGGCGCCCACGGCCACCCCGGCGACCACGGTGACCAGGTCGCGGACCAGCCCGGGGTCGAAGGCGGCACCGACGCCCCGGCCGACCAGGATGACCGCCGCGAACATGACCAGCCCGGCGACCAGCATGCGGGCAACGGCGGCCAGGATCCGCGAGCCTCCGAGGCCGCCGATCCTCCTGGACAGCAGCCACAGCAGCAGGGCCGACCCGACCGTGTAGCTCGAGACGTGGCCGAGGGCGAGACCGGGGATCTTCCAGTGCACCGGGAGCAGGTTGAACAGCAGCAGGTCGACGACCACGTTGACCCCGACCGAGACCAGGTTCACGCGGAACGGCGT
The DNA here is from genome assembly GCA_030152105.1 of Actinomycetes bacterium. The sequence continues at coordinate 1,419 of JASLIH010000009.1, read as the reverse complement.
CCGGGCGTCCTGGAGGGCGTAGAAGGCCCGCAGGAGCAGCTGGAAGGTGGAGAACGGCACCAGCCCGAGCACGAACACCATCAGCACCGGCACCAGCAGCGAGGTGCTGGCCGCGGTGACCACCCCGTGCTCCAGCAGCAGGCGCACGATCGGGCCGGCCAGGGCCAGGTAGCCGAGAGCGGCCGGCAGCAGCACGGCCGCGGTCAGCCGGATGCCCCGCGACAGGGTGGCCCGGTACGCGTCCCAGTCCCGGGCGACCGCCTGCTCGCTGAGGGGCGGCAGCAGGGCGGTCATGACCGAGACGGCGAACACGCCGTGGGGCAGCTGGAAGAAGATGAACGCGGTCGTGTAGGCGGTGTAGCCGCCCTGGACCCCGTAGGCCAGGACCATGACCAGCAGGTAGCCGAGCTGGTTGGTGATCACGTAGCCGACGCTGAAGACCGAGAGGGTGGCCATCTTGCGGATCGCCTGGTCGCGCCAGTTCCAGACGAAGTGGAACCGGAAGCCGATCCGGCGCAGGAACGGCCACTGGACCAGGGTCATGGCCGCCACCCCGGCGGTGGTGCCGAGGCCGAGCAGCAGCTTCTGGCCGGTGGTGACCTCGCCAACCTGGGGGACCTGCTGACCGACGAGGGCGTGGAAGGTGAGCCCGACGGCGATCACGACCAGGTTGTTGAGGATCGGGGCGAACATCGGCACCCCGAAGCGCCGGTGGGCGTTGAGCAGGCCGGTCATCACCGCCCCGACCCCGTAGAAGACGATCTGGGGCATGAACATGGCCAGCAGCTGGCCACCGAGCTCGATCGCCTGGGCCCGCTCGGCCGGGCTGCCCGAGTGGACGTACAGCCGGATGATCCAGGGGGCGGCCACCATGGTGACCGCGGCCAGCAGGCCGAGGCCGGCGATGGCGATGGTCATGGTGGCCCGGGCCACGTGCCAGGCCTGCCGCTGGCCGCGGGTGGTGCGGACCTCGACGAACACCGGCACGAAGATGGAGGAGAGGATCCCGCCGAGGACCAGCTCGTAGATGATGTTCGGGGTGGTGTTGGCGACGTTGTAGACGTCGGCCAGGCGGCTCTCGCCAACGCCGAGGGTCGCGACCAGCACCGTGACCCGGAGCAGCCCGGTGATCCTGGACAGCAGCGTCCCGGTGGCCATCACGGCGGTCGAGCGGACCAGGCTGGGCTCTTCGGTCACCTTGCGGCGCTCCGTCACCTTGCCGGGCTCCGTCACCTTGCCGGGCTCGGTACTCACCCTTCGGTCCCGGGGCGGCGGCGACGGCCGAACCGCCACCACAGCAGCAGCACCCCGGCCGCCCCGCCGGTGAGGGCCAGGGCGACCCGGTTGAAGGCGGTGGAGCTGAGGCGGATCTCGCCCGCGGCGATCTCCTCGCGCCGGTCCGGGGTCAGCACCTCGACC
>JASLIH010000654.1 GCA_030152105.1 Actinomycetes bacterium | reverse complement strand
GTCGGCCAGCACGAACTCCTCGCCGGCCGGCGAGGTCAGCTTGTCGGGCACAGGGGTCTCCGCGTTCTTGGCTGCGGACAGGAAGCGGCTGCCTCATCCTTCGGCGGTCAGCCACGCGACTTGAGCGGCAGTGTACCCCCGCGGCTAGCCGCCGAGGGCGCCGGCGCGGGCCAGCTCGAGCTGGTGGATCTGCCAGCCCTGGGCGCCGGTGGTGGCCAGGGCCTCGGTGGCGTCGGCCAGGGCGCCCGGGGCGGCCGGGCGGGGGCAGAGGACCAGCAGCGACGGGCCGGCCCCGGACACGAAGGCGGCGTGGCCGGCCGCCCGCAGCAGCTCGAGCAGCTCGGCCCCGTCGGGGGTGCTGGCGAGCCGTTGCGGCTGGTGGAGGAGGTCCTCGGTGGCCGGCAGGAGCAGCTCGGTGTCGCCGGCCAGGGCCAGGGCCAGCATGGCCGAGCGGGCCCCGGTGTGGGCGGCGACCGCGAACGGCACCCGTTCGGGCAGCAGCCGGCGGGCCTCGCTGGTCGCCATCGGCTCGGGCGCGACCAGGGCCAGGGCGACCAGGTCGGGGTGCAGCGGCACGGCGCGCCAGCGGGGCCGGCCGTCCTCGACCCAGGCCAGGGTGGCCCCGCCGTGCAGGCACGGGGTGGCGTTGTCGGGGTGGCCCTCCAGCTCGCAGGCCAGGGCCAGCAGCTCGGCCTCGGGGAAGTCGGGGGCGACCAGCTCGCGGGCCGCGACCAGGCCGAGGACGACGGCGGCGGCGCTCGACCCGAACCCGCGGCCCAGCGGGAAGCCCTTGACCACCGTCAGGTGCAGCGGGGGCAGGGGCACCCGGGCCGCCTCGGCCAGCCGGCGCATGGCGACCCTGACGAGGTTGTCGCGGCCGGTGGGAAGCAGCTCGGCCTGCTCGCCGCTGAGCTGCATGCCCTCGGCCGGGGCCGGGCGGGCCTCCAGCTCGTCCCACCAGTCGAGGGCGACCCCGGCCGCGTCGAACGCCGGCCCCAGGTTGGCGCTGGTGGCCGGCGCTCGGACGTGGACGGGGGCCGTGGCTTCCATGGCCGGAAGCCTAGCCGATGGCGGCCTCGGCCCGGTCAGGGCTGCGGTGGGGACGGGGTCTGGCCGGTGCGGAGGGGGACCTCCTTGAGGGCCAGGGCGATCAGGAAGGCGATGACCAGGAACGGCACCCCGACCAGGAACACGTCGTCGAGGGCGCTGGTGAAGGCCCCGAGGACGATGCTCCTGACCGGCTCGGCGAGGTGCTGGATGGCCTGGACGTTGTTGGCCTCGACCGGCGGGACGCCGGCACCGGTGCGGATGCCGGCCTCGGCCAGCTGCTGGGCAATGTAGTGGGCGAGGCGGCTGGACAGCACCGCCCCGAACACCGCCGCCCCCACCGAGCCGCCCATCTGGCGGAAGAAGGTGGTCGAGCTGGTGGCCGAGCCCATGTCCCGGTAGTCGACCGAGTTCTGCACGGCGGTGACGATCGTCTGCATAGTGAACCCGAGGCCGGCCCCGAACAGGTACTCGTACATGGCGACCTGCCAGAACGGGGTCTCCACGCCGAGGCGCGACAGCAGCACCATGGCCACGGTCATCACCGCCGCCCCGATGACCGGGAAGATCTTGTAGCGGCCGGTGCGGGTGATCAGCTGGCCGGAGGTGATCGAGGTCGAGAAGATGCCGATGATCGCCGGGAGCAGGGCCAGCCCGGACTGGGTGGGCGTGAAGCCCTTGACCGCCTGGAGGTAGACGGGCAGGAAGATGATGGTCCCGAACATGGCGATGCCGGCCAGGAAGGCGAAGGCGTTGCCGACGCTGAACACCGGGTTGTGGAACAGCCGCAGGGGGATGATCGGCTCGGCGGCCCGCCGCTCGATCAGCAAGAACAGTCCCGCGAGCAGGAGCGTCCCGCCGAGCAGCAGGAGCGCGCCGGCCTCGGTCCAGCCGTACTCGTTGCCCCGCCAGTCCAGGTACAGCAGCAGGCAGGTGACGGCCCCGACGATGGCGGCGGCGCCCAGGTAGTCGATCGAGTGCTGGCGGCGGATCACCGGCATCTTGAGGGCGGCCGAGGTGACCACCAGCGCGGCCAGGCCGACGGGGATGTTGATGTAGAAGATCCAGCGCCAGCCCGGCCCGTCGGTCAGCCAGCCGCCCAGCAGCGGCCCGGCCACCGAGGAGACGCCGAACACGGCCCCGAAGTAGCCCTGGTAGCGGCCGCGCTCTCGGGGCGGGATGACGTCGCCGATGATGCTGAGGGCGATCGCGAACAGGCCACCGCCGCCGATGCCCTGGACGGCGCGGAAGAGGATGAGCTGGCCCATGTTCTGGCTGAGCCCGGACAGGGCGGAGCCGATCAGGAAGATGATGATCGCGACCTGGAAGATGAGGCGCCGCCCGTAGAGGTCGGAGATCTTGCCCCACAGCGGCGTGGTCGCCGTCGAGGTGAGCAGGTAGGCGGTGACCACCCATGAGAGCTTGTCGAGGCCGCCGAGCTCACTGACGATCCGGGGCAGGGCGGTGCCGACAATGCCCTGGTCGAGGGCGAACAGCAGCATGCCGGCCATGACCCCGGCCAGGACGATCAGGATCTGGCGGTGCGAGAGGTAGCTGGGGCCGTCGCCCGGACCGCCGGGGAGCTGGTCCTGGTCGACGGTGGCGGAGCCTGCGGCGGCCCCGGCCGATGGGGTGTCGGCTGGAGGTGAGGTCATCTGGTCTCCGGGTCGGTATGAAGCCGGTCGAGACTGTCGGCCAGGCGGGTCATGAGGCTGGCGAGGGTCGCCCGGTCCTCGTCGGGCCAGTCGGCGATGGCGCGGTCCACCACCAGAGCCCGGGCACGGAGGGCCCGGGAGAGGGCGCCCCGCCCCTTTGGGGTCAGCCGGACCCGCGAGGCCCGCCGGTCACCGGGATCCCCCGTCCTGGCCAGGTAGCCGCCATCCTCGAGGTTCCGGACGTGCCGGCTGGCTGTCGAGGCGTCCAGCCCCATGCAGCCGGCCAGCTCCGACACCCGCAGGGAGCCGTTGGCCTGGATCTGGTGCAGCACGAACATCATCGCCGGGTCGATATGGCCCTGGGGCAGTCGCGCCTTGAGGCGTCGGCCGACGCCGAGCAGCGCGACCACCAGGTCCTGTCCGGTGATCGTCTCTAGGGGAAGCGTTGGTGAGGGCACGCCGACCACCGTGCCATAGATGTTTGTACCATGCAACTATTTGGCCGGGGGTGCGGCCGGCCGCGGGGGGAGGTGGCTAGCTCAGCGAGAGGGCGGCGGCGGCGGCCTCGGGGTCGGCGGCGATCCGGGTCGGGGGCGGGGCGCCGGCCAGGGCCCAGTCGGGGTCCTTGAGGCCGTTGCCGGTGACGGTGCAGACGACCCGGCGGCCCCGCTCGACCCCGGCGTCGAGCAGCCCGGCCACCGAGGCGGCCGAGGCCATCTCCACGAACACGCCCTCCTCGCGGGCCAGCAGCCGGTAGGCGGCCAGGATCTGGCGGTCGGTGACCGCGGCCAGCCGTCCGCCCGACTCGGCCACCGCCCGGCGGGCCCCCTCGGCCGAGGCCGGGCGGCCGATCCGGATGGCACTGGCGATGGTGGCCGGCCGCTCCACCGGCGCCCCGGTGACCAGGGGGGCCGCGCCGGCGGCCTGGAACCCGAGCATCCGCGGCCGCCGCTCGGTCGCCTCGGTGTAGCCCAGCCAGGTGGCGGTGATGTTGCCGGCGTTGCCGACCGGGATGCAGTGGACGTCGGGGGCGTCGCCGAGGGCCTCGACGATCTCGAAGGCGACCGTCTTCTGCCCCTGGATGCGCAACGGGTTCACGGAGTTGACCAGCGCCACCGGGTAGCGCTCGGCCAGCTCCCTGACCAGGACCAGGCAGTCGTCGAAGGAGCCGTCCACGGCCAGCACCGTGGCCCCGTGGACCAGCGCCTGGGCGAGCTTGCCGAGGGCGATCCGGCCCTCGGGGATGACCACCGCGCACGGGATGGCCGCCCGCGCCGCGTAGGCGGCGGCCGAGGCCGAGGTGTTGCCGGTGGAGGCGCACAGGACCGCCTGCGCCCCCTCCTCCAGCGCCTTGGACACGGCCACGGTCATACCCCGGTCCTTGAACGAGCCGGTCGGGTTGGCCCCCTCGACCTTCAGCCAGACGTCGCAGCCGGTCCGGGCCGACAGCACCGGCGCCGGCACCAGCGGGGTCCCGCCCTCCAGCAGCGTCACCACCGGGGTGCTCGGCCCCACCGGGAGCCGATCCCGGTACCGCTCGATCAGCCCCGGCCAGGCCGGCCTGGTACTCACACCGCTCACCACCCCAGCACCTCGTCGGCCTCCTCGCCCTCGACCCGCATGGCGCTGGCGAGGTTGCCGACAACGGGCAGCCCGCGCAGGTCCTCAAGGACCCGCTGGACGGCGCCCTCCCTGGCCAGGTGGGTGACGAGCACGAGCTGGGCCTCCTCCCCCTTGCCTCGCTGCAGCACCGACCGGATCGACACCCCATGCTCGGCGAACACGGCCGCCACCTGGGCGAGCACGCCCGGCCGGTCGGCGACGTCGAGCGCGACATAGTACTGCGTGTCGACGTCGGCCATGCCGCGCACCCGGCGACGGTACACACAGGTGCAGCCGACCCCCCTGGCCCCCTGCTGGCGCGCCCTGGCCACCGCGACCAGGTCGCCGAGCACGGCCGACCCGGTCGGGCGGCCGCCGGCGCCGCGGCCGTAGAACATCAGCCGGCCGACGGCGTCGCCCTCGACGAACACCGCGTTGTAGGCCTCGGTGACCCCGGCCAGTGGGTGGGCGTCGGGGACCATGGCCGGGTGGACCCGGGCCGAGACCTCGCCGTCGATCTCCTCGGCGATGGCCAGCAGCTTGACCGTGTAGCCCATCCGCCGGGCGGCCAGGATGTCGGCCGCGGTCACGCCGGTGATCCCCTCCCGGTAGACGTCGCCGGACACCACCCGGGTGTTGAAGGCCAGGCTGGCCAGGATGGCGCACTTGGCGGCGGCGTCGAACCCCTCGACGTCGGCGCTCGGGTCGGGCTCGGCGTAGCCCAGCTCGGTCGCCTCGGCCAGCGCCTCGGCGTAGCCGGCGCCGGTCGAGGTCATCCGCCAGAGCACGTAGTTGGTGGTGCCGTTGACGATCCCCAGGACCCGCCGGACCCGGTCCCCGGCCAGCGACTCCTTGAGCGGGGCCACGATCGGGATGGCCCCGCCGACCGCCGCCTCGAACCGGAGGTCGACCCCGGCCGCGTCGGCCGCGTCGAACAGCTCCCCGCCGTGAGCCGCCAGTAGCTCCTTGTTCGCCGTGACTACCGGCTTCCCCAGCCGGATGGCCTCCAGGATGAGCGAGCGGGCCGGCTCGATCCCCCCCATCACCTCGACCACCACGTCGACCTCGGGGTCGGCGACCACCGCGGCCGCGTCGCCACTGACCATGGTCGGGTCGACCGCCGGGTCACGCTTGCGGGTCACATCACGCACCGCCACCCGCTGCAGCGCGATCGGCACCCCGGCCCGGTCCCGCACCGGCCGGCCATGCTCGACCAGCAACCTGGCCACCCCGGTCCCCACGGCCCCGCACCCGAGCATCCCGACCCTGAGCCCCTCCACGTCCCCTCCCATCGGTCCAAGCATCGCCGCCCATCTTGCCCGACCCCTCGGACCAGAGCACAGGGAAGCGACCTACATCCGCTCCGGGGCGTCGACGCCGAGCAGGGCGAGGGTGTTGGCGAGGACCTGCTTGGTGCTGACGACGAGCCACCAGCGGGCGCTGGAGAGGGCGTGGTCGTCGGTGAGGACCCGGCACTCGCCGTAGAAGCGGTGGAAGGCGGCGGCCAGGTCCTCGGTGTAGCGGGCCAGGCGGTGAGGGGCGCGCTGGCTGGCGGCGGTGAGGACCTGCTCCTCGAACGCGGCCAGGCGGCGCAGGAGGGCGGCCTCCATCGGGTGGGTGAGCAGGCCCAGGTCGGCCTCCTCGACCGGGAGCGGGACGAACCCGGTGCCGGCGCCCTGGCGGATGACGCTGGCGATGCGCGCGTGCGCGTACTGGACGTAGTAGACCGGGTTGTCGAGCGACTGGCGGGTGACCGCCTCGACATCGAACTCGATCGGCGCGTCGAGCGAGAAGCGCAGCATGGTGTAGCGGAAGGCGTCCTTGCCGACCTCGTCCAGCAGGTCGTCGACGGTGGCGATGTCACCGGCCCGCTTGCTCATCTTGGCCGGCTGGCCGGCCCGGACCAGGCTGACCAGCTGGCTGATGAGGAACTCGGCGGTGTCGTCGGGGTCGCCGAAGGCCCGCACGACCGCCCGCATCCGCGCCACGTACCCGTGGTGGTCGGCACCCCAGAGGAAGATCACCCGGTCGAACCCGCGCCGGCGCTTGTCCCGGTAGTAGGCGGCGTCGGCACCGAAGTAGGTCGGGGCCCCGTTGGAGCGGATCAGCGGGCGGTCCTTGTCGTCGCCGAACTGGGTGGTGCGCAGCCACACCGCCCCGTCGCGCTCCTCGACCACGCCCCGGGCGCGCAGGTCCTGGACGGTCTCGGCGATGGCCCCGGTGTCGTGCAGGGTGCGCTCGGAGAACCAGACGTCGAACTCGACCCCGAGCCGGGCCAGGGTCTGCCGGATCCCGGCCAGCATGCGGCGGAAGGCCCAGTCGGTGATGCGGGCCCGGCGCTCGGCCGGGTCGAGGTCGGCCAGGGCCTCGCCCTGCGCGGCCTGGAGCTCTGTGGCCACGTCGGCCACGTACGCGCCCTTGTAGCCGTCGGCCGGCACCTCTGCCGGCCGGCCCAGGAGCTGGAGGTAGGCCGCCTCGACGCTGGCCCCGAGCTGCTCGATCTGGTTGCCGGCGTCGTTGAAGTAGTACTCGCGCTCGACCTTGTGCCCGGTGGCGGTGAGCAGGTTGGCCAGGGCGTCGCCCATCGGCGCCAGGCGGGCGTTGCCGACGTGCAGGGGGCCGGTCGGGTTGGCCGAGATGAACTCGACGTTGACCCGCTCGCCGTGGCCGAGGTCGATGGTCCCGAACGACTCCCCGGCGGCCACGACCCGGCGGACCAGGCCCGCGAACCAGCTCTGGTCGAGCCGGACGTTGACGAAGCCAGGGCCGGCGACCTCGACCCCGGCCACCCAGTCGGGCAGCTCCAGGTGGGCGACCATGGCCTCGGCGACCTTCCTGGGCGGCGCCTTGGCCGCCTTGGCCAGGACGAGGGCCACGTTGGTGGCCCAGTCGCCGTGCTCGGGCAGGCGCGGCCGCTCCAGCGCCGGCTCGGGGAGGGCGCCAGGGTCCAGGTCGAGGGCCCCGGCCGCGACCGCGCGCTCCAGCGCGGCCCGGAAGAGCTCGGCCAGGTCCCGCTGGACGGGGAGGACGGTGGCGGTCATGACGCTCCAGGGGTGGCGGCCCCGCGGTCCTGCTGGGCGATGATCCCCGCCACCAGGTGCAGGAGCTGAATCGGGTCGAACGGCTTGGTCACGTAGGCGGCGACGCCGAGGTCGTTGCCCTTCTGCACGTCGGATTCCTGCGCTCGGGCGGACAGCAGCACGATCGGCACCGGCCCCCCGGTGGTCTTGGCAAGCCGCCGAGCGACCTCCCAGCCGTCGAGCTTGGGCATCATGATATCGAGCAGCACCAGGTCGGGCCGGAACTGGTCGAACAGCACGAGCGCCTCTTCGCCGTCCGAGGCGACCTCGACCGCGTACCCCTCCAGTTCCAGATTGACCTTGAGCAGCTGCTGGATGACCTGATCGTCATCAACGACCAAGATGCGAGCGTTGGACATGCGGGAATGACCTGATCAGAAGAGTCCGGGAAGATGTTGCGACGCGGGTCCGCGGAGCATAGCACAGGCCCTTTGACCTGCAGGTTCGCAACTACCCGTTTCGACGGGCCAACTGATGTGCGCCTGGCAGGACTCGAACCTGCGACACCTGCCTCCGGAGGGCAGTGCTCTAATCCGCTGAGCTACAGGCGCTCGTGAGTTGGAGTCTAGCAGGGGGATCCGCCGGACCCGTCGAACGGTCAACGCCAGCCGAGGCAGGGGAGAAAGCTGCCCAGCCGGCGGTGACGCCGGTCGCGTCCGACCCTGGCTGGTAGCCTCGCTCGCGAGATGACCACGGGTGGGCCTGAACGGGACGAGGAGGAGCGGCCGCTGCGGCGTGCGCCGCAGCTGGCGGTGCTGCTCG
>JASLIH010000499.1 GCA_030152105.1 Actinomycetes bacterium | reverse complement strand
ACGGCGGCGGCGGTGAAGGAGCCAACGGTCATGGCGTCGGTCCAGCCGTCGTGGGCGGCGCTGATGAAGCCGTAGACCAGGGCGGTCATGCCGGCGGTGGAGGTGAGGGCGCCGGCGAGGACGAACCTGCCCGGCTGGCGCTCGGACTCGGTGATGTAGAGGGGGGCCAGGGAGGCCAGCAGGACGCCGATGGGCACGTTGACGAACAGCACCCAGCGCCACGACAGCCACGAGGTCAGCATGCCGCCGGCGAGCAGGCCGAGGGCGCCGCCGGCCCCGGCGACGGCGCCGAAGACCCCGAAGGCGCGGTTGCGCTCCGGGCCCTCGGCGAAATTGGTGGTGACCAGGGCCAGGGCGGTGGGGGCGGCGATGGCCCCGCCGACGCCCTGGAGGGCCCGGGCGGCCAGCAGCCAGCCCGCCGAGGTGGCCAGGCCGCCCAGGAACGAGGCCAGGGTGAACACCAGGATCCCGGCGATGAACACCCGGCGGCGGCCCAGGATGTCGCCGGCCCGGCCGCCCAGCAGGAGCAGGCCGCCGAAGGTCAGGGTGTAGGCGTTCAGCACCCACGACAGGTCGGTGGTGGAGAAGCCGAGGGCCTGCTGGACCTGGGGCAGGGCGATGTTCACGATGGTGGCGTCCAGCACCACCATGAGCTGTAGCGCCGCGATGACCGCGAGCGCCAGGGCGGGATGGTGACCGCGCCGCGCCGCGCCCGCTGGGCGCGTCGCAACCTCCGAGCTCGAGACCGCCATGGCTGCCGTTCCTCTCGCTAGTGTACGATCGCGTTCACAATGTGAGCGACGGTACACGTGCCGTTTTAGGAACGCAAACGTTCACTATATGGCTGCTGGAGGTGGGCGATGGCCACACCAGGCGCCCCGACCCGGCGCCGGGGCGACGCCCTGGAGCGGGCGATCTACGACGCCGTCTTCCACCAGCTCCAGACGGTCGGCTACAGCCGCCTGACCATGGAGGGCGTCGCCGGCTGTGCCCAGACCGGCAAGGCGGCCCTGTACCGCCGCTGGGCCGGCAAGGACGACCTCGTGGTCGACGCCATCGACCACGCCCTGCCGTCCCTGGCCGACCTGCCCGACCACGGCGACGTGCGCGAGGACCTGCTGGACCTGCTCCGGCGGATGGCGGCCATGGTCAACTCCCCCACCGGCTGCGCCCTGCAGTGCCTGCTGGCCCAGGCCGACCGTGACCACCAGTTCAGCGTCCTGCTCCACGAGCGGGTCCTGGCCCCCCGCAAGGGCAGCTTCCTGGCCGTGCTGCGGCGCGCCGCCGACCGGGGCCAGGTGCGGCCCGAGGCCGCCAGCCAGCTGGTGGCCGAGGTCGGCCTGGCCATGGTGGTGCAGCGCTTCCTGGTCGACGGCCCCCCGGTGCCCGACGACTACCTCGTGTCGGTGCTCGACGAGGTCGTCATGCCCCTGCTCCGCCTGTAGTGTCGATCTGGGCCCGGCCCGTTCGTGTAGAAGGTGAGACCACCTTCGAGCGACGGGAGGAGCAGCCAAGGTGCGCAAGGTGAGCGTGTTCAACAGCCTGACCCTTGACGGCGTGATGCAGGCCCCGGGCCGGCCCGACGAGGACACCCGCGGCGGGTTCGAGCACGGCGGCTGGGCCGTCCCCTACAACGACGAGATCATGGGCAAGGTGATGGCCGAGGGCATGGCCGACCCAGGGCCCCTGCTGCTCGGGCGGCGGACCTATGAGGACTTCTTCAGCTTCTGGCCCCACCAGACCGGCAACCCGTTCACCGAGGTGCTCGACAACACCTTGAAGTACGTGGCCTCGACCTCGCTGGCCGAGCCCCTGCCGTGGCGCAACTCCGAGCTGCTCGCGGGCGACGCCGCCGACGCCGTGGCCGCGCTCAAGCGGCAGCCGGGCAAGGACATGACCGTGCTGGGCAGCGGCGAGCTGATCCAGTCGCTGCGAGATCGCGACCTGATCGACGAGTATCTGCTCCTGATCCACCCGCTGGTGCTGGGGTCGGGGCGGCGGCTGTTCCCCGACGGCGGCCCGGCGGCAACCCTGCGGCTGGTCGACGCCACGCCCACGACGACCGGTGTGATCATCGCCACCTACCAGCCGGCCGGCCGGTGACGTCCACGACGAGGAGGAGCACCCGGATGCGGCAGTACCTGCTCAGCGTCTACCAGCCCGACGGCCCGGCGCCCCCGCCCGAGGTGCTGGAGCGGATCTCGGCCGACCTCGACGCCCTGAACCGCGAGCTCCGGGAGGCCGGGGCCTGGGTGTTCGCCGGCGGGCTGCACCCGCCGAGCACGGCCACCGTCGTGCGGGTCACCGACGGCGAGGTGCTCTGTACCGACGGCCCCTTCACCGAGGGCAAGGAGCACATCGGCGGGTTCACCGTCGTCCGGGCGCCCGACCTGGACGCCGCCCTGGCGTGGGGCCGCCGGCTGGCCGAGGCGACCACCCTCCCCATCGAGGTCCGGCCGTTCCAGGGCCAGCCCGGGGACTGACGGCGGGCATGCCGGCCCTTCCCGCCGCCGAGGTCGAGCGTGTCTTCCGCCAGGAGTACGGCCGGGCGGTCGCCGTCCTTGTCGGGGTCTTCGGTGACATCGACGTCGCCGAGGAGGCCGTCCAGGACGCGTTCGCCGCGGCCGTGCAGCGGTGGCCGTCGGCCGGCCTGCCCCCCAGCCCGGCCGGCTGGATCATCACCACCGCCCGCAACCGGGCCATCGACCGCCTCCGCCGGGAGGCGTCGCGGGAGGACCGCCACGCCCAGGCAGCCCTGGTCCACGCCCGCGGCGAGACGGCCGAGGAGGGGCCCGTGCGCGACGACCGCCTGCGCCTGATCTTCACCTGCTGCCACCCCGCCCTCGGCACCGGCGTCCAGGTCGCGCTGACCCTGCGGCTGCTCGGCGGCCTGACCACGGCCGAGATCGCCCGGGCGTTCCTGGTCCCCGAGCCGACCATGGCCCAGCGCCTGGTCCGGGCCAAGGGCAAGATCCGCGACGCCGGGATCCCCTACCGGGTCCCGGACGAGGCCGACCTCCCGGACCGCCTCCGGGCCGTCCTGGCCGTCGTCTACCTGATCTTCAACGAGGGCTACGCCGCCAGCGCCGGGGACGCCCTGGTCCGCCGCGAGCTGTGCGCCGAGGCCATCCGCCTTGGTCGGCTGCTGGCCGAGCTGATGCCCGACGAGCCGGAGGTCATGGGCCTGCTCGCCCTGATGCTGCTGGTCGACGCGCGCCGGCCCGCCCGGACGACCCCGGACGGCCGGCTCGTGCTCCTGGCCGACCAGGACCGGGGCCGCTGGGACCGCCAGCGCATCGCCGAGGGCCAGGCCATCGTGCGCCGCTGCCTGCGCCGCAACCAGCCCGGCCCCTACCAGCTCCAGGCGGCCGTCAACGCCGTCCACAGCGACGCCCCGGCGGCCGCGGCCACCGACTGGCGGCAGATCCTGGCCCTGTACGACCAGCTGCTGGCCCTCGCCCCGACCCCGGTGGTGGCCCTCAACCGCGCCGTCGCGGTGGCCGAGGTCGAGGGGCCGGAGGCGGCCCTGGCCCTGGTGGACGGGCTCGACCTGGACGGCTACCACCTGTTCCACGCCATCCGGGCCGACCTGCTGCGCCGCCTCGGCCGCGACGGCGAGGCCGCCCTGGCCTACGACGCCGCCATCGCCAGGGCCCAGAACGCGGCCGAGCTGGCCTTCCTGGAGGGCCGCCGCCGGACCGTGGCCGGGGCCTAGGAGCACCCCGAGACCGGTCAATGCACCGCCGCGTCCGCGACCACCGCCGCCTCCGAGGCGTGCGCCGACGCGGCCGCGCTCGAGGCGTCGGTGGCCGAGCTCGACCAGCTCGACCCGCCCGAGGCCGGCAATGCGGGGACGCTGGCCGCCCTCCAGAAGGTCAGGGACAGCCTGCTCGGGGACCTGCCGTCGATCGTCAGCGACCTGAAGCGGATCGACACCGCCTGGACGGCGCTGGAGGGCCAGATCGACAAGGACTGCGGCTGACCAGGCATCCCCCGGACCGGCCAGGACGCTTCAGCGCCGGGCCCGCGTCTGGTTCAATCGGTGCACGATGACGGCGGGCTTGCTGGAGCGGGACGCCGAGCTTCGCCGACTGCGTGAGACGCTCAGGGGGGCCGGGCAGGGCCGAGGCTCGGTCGTGCTCGTCTCCGGCGAGGCCGGGATCGGCAAGACCAGCCTGGTCAGGGCGTTCGCCCGTGAGGCGGCGGGGCGGGCCCGGGTGCTCGCCGGGGCCTGCGACGACCTGGTCACCCCGCGGACCCTCGGGCCGTTCCGGGACATGGCCCGCGGGGCCGCGCCCGCGCTGGCCGTGGCGATGGAGCCGGGAGCGGGCCGGGACGCGGTGTTCGGGGCCGTGCACCAGGAGCTGGCCGGCCGGCCGGCGGTGATGCTGGTCGAGGACGTCCACTGGGCCGACGACGCCACCCTGGACGTGCTCCGCTACCTGGCCTGGCGCATCCCGGAGCTGCCGAGTGTGCTGGTGCTCACCTACCGCGAGGACGAGCTGGGCGGCCAGCATCCGCTTCGCCGGGTCCTGGCCGCCCTCCCCCACCAGGAGGTGCGGCGGCTTCAGCTGCGGCCCCTGTCGGCCGGGGCGGTCGAGGAGCTGGCCGGCGACCACGGCGCCGACGCCGCCGCCGTGCTGGCGGCCACGGCCGGCAACCCGTTCTTCGTCACCGAGGTGCTGGCCAACCCCGGGGTCGAGCTGCCGGCCACTGTCCGGGACGCGGTGCTGGCCCGGCTGGAAGGCCTCAGCGAACCCACCCGGCGAGCCCTTGAGCTGCTGGCCACCGTGCCCGGCCAGGTCGAGCGGTGGCTGGCCGAGGAGCTGCTGGGCGGCCAGGTGGCGGCCCTGGACGAGGCCGAGCGGCGCGGCATGCTGGAGGCCGACCCCTCGCATGTCTGGTTCCGCCACGAGCTGGCCCGCCGGGCGATCGAGCGCCAGCTGTCCTCCACCGCCCGGGTGGCCTGCAACCGGCGGGTCCTGGCCGCCCTGGCCGGCCACCCCGACGTCGAGCTGTCGAGGCTGTCCCACCACGCCCACCGGGCCGGCGACCCCGAGGCGGTCCTGCGCCACGGCCTGGCCGCGGCCCGGGAGGCGGCCGGCGCCGGCGCCTTCTCCGAGGCCCTGGCCCACTACGAGCTGGTGCTGGCCTGGTCGGGCCGGCTGCCGGCCACCCAGCGGGCGACCGTGCTCGAGGAGAGCGTCTGGGTCCTCTACAACCTGTCCCGCTTCGAGGAGGCGGTGGCCCGGGCCGGCCGGGTGGTCGCCCTGCGGGAGCGGACCGGCGACCCACCGAGCCTGGGCCAGGCTCTCACCACCCTGTCGCGGATGCGCTACATGGTGAACGACCCGGCCGGGTCCGAGGAGGCCGTGACCCGGGCCGTCGCCCTGCTGGAGCCGCTCGGCGACCAGGAGCGGCTCGGCCGCGCCTACACCTACCTGGCGGCCATCCTGAAGCTGACCGACCGCCCCGGCGAGGCCATCACCGTGGCCCGGCGGTCGCTGGAGCTGGGCGAGGCCACCGGCCAGCAGGACGTGGTCGCCCACTCGCTCAACTACCTGGGGTCGGCCCTGCTGGACCTGGGCGACCCGGGCGGGGCGGCCGAGCTGCGGCGCGCGGCGGCCGTGGCCCGGGCCGCCTCCTCCTACGAGTACGCCCAGCGGGCCTACACCAACCTGGTCGAGGGGCTGTACCGCCTGGGACGCTACGACGAGCTCGACCAGCCGCTGGCCGACGGGCTGGCCTATGCCCGCGAGTACGGCTTCGCCTCCCACGAGTACAACCTGGAGGCCCACCGCTGCATGCTGGCGACCCTGCGGGGGCGCTGGGACGAGGCCGAGGCCGGGCTGCGGCGCCTGCTGGCCGGCGAGGACCCCGGGGTGCTGGCCAGCTTCGGGCTGTCGGCCCTCGGCCGGCTGCTGGCCCGCAAGGGCGACCCGGCCGCCACCGCCCTGCTGGAGCAGGCCTGGCGGACGGCCGCCCGGACCAACTCGGTCCAGCCGATCGCGCTGGCCGGCATCGCCCGGGTCGAGGCGGCCTGGCTGGCCGGCGACCATGTCGCCGCGGCCGAGCTGGCCCAGGTCCCGCTGGAGCGCACCGAGGCCGGCGGGGCCGAGCGCTACCGGGGCGAGCTGCTGCGCTACCTGGCCCGCTGCGGCCACCCGGTGGACGCCCCGGCCGGCTGCCCGCCGGAGTTCGCGCTCGGCATCGGTGGGGACTGGGCCGGCGCGGCCGCGCGCTGGCGGTCGCTCGGCGCCCCCTACGAGCACGCCCTCGAGCTGGCCGCCTCGGGCCGCCAGCCCGAGCTGCTGGCGTCGCTGGCCGCCCTCGACCGGCTCGGCGCCGTCGCCGCGGCCAACCTGGTCCGCCGCGACCTGCGCCGGATGGGCGTGAGCCACCTCCCCCGCCGCCCCCGCCAGCGCACCCGGACCAACCCGGCCGGCCTCACCGACCGCCAGCTCGAGGTCCTGGGGCTGCTCGCCGAGGGCCTGACCAACGCCGAGATCGCCGGCCGCCTGGTCGTCTCGGTCCGGACCGTCGACCACCACGTGGCCGCCATCCTGGCCAAGCTCAACGTCGGCTCCCGCCGCGAGGCCGCCCGCGCCGCCGCCGACCTGGGTGCGCTGGCCAACAGATAGGCAACGGTTGCCGATGTGGGCGCGACCCGCGCCCGGTACGGTCGGCGGACCATGTCATCGCGCAGTCTCACCGGCGCCAGGGTCCGGCGTGCCGGGCCGTCCGACCTGCCGGCCGCCCGGCGGGTGCTGCTGGCCGCCTACCAGGAGTACGCGGCCACGCTGCCCCCGGCGGTGTTCGGGCGGTACCTGACCGACATCCTCGACGTCGAGTCCCGCGCCGGGACCGGCGAGGTGCTGGTCGCCGAGCACGGCGGGCGGGTCGTGGGCACGGTCACCTACTACGCCGAAGCCGGCGACCAGGGGTTCGGGTGGCCGGCCGGCTGGGCCGGGCTGCGGGCGCTCGGGGTCGAGCCGCGAGCCCGTGGGCTGGGGATCGGGCTGGCCCTGCTCGAGGCCTGCCTTGAGCGGGCCCTGGCCGCCGGGGCGCCGGTGATCTGCCTGCACACGGCCGAGTTCATGACCGCCGCCGTCGCCATCTACGAGGCGGCGGGCTTCCGGCGCGACCCGGCCAACGACTTCGACGCCGCCGGCCGCCTCGCCCTCGGGGGCGTCCGGCCCGTCCCCATCCTCGCCTACCGGCTCGACCTCACCCCGCACCACCAGGAGGAGCATGAGGAGGCCAACGCCCTCGAGGCGCGGTCGGGCGGGCGCCTGGCCCAGATGATCCGCCAGCGGTTCCTCACCGCCCATCCCACCAGGAGCACACGATGAACTACGAAGCGGTCCGCGACCTGCTGGTGACGCAGTGGACCTACACCGGCGGGCCCAACGAGGACAAGGGCTCCGACGTCTACACCGACGAGACGGTGCTGGAGTTCCCCCAGTCCGGCGAGCGGTTCCGGGGCCGGGACAACATCACCGCCTGGCGGCGGCAGTACCCGGCCCGGCTCGAGTTCGAGCCCCGCGAGCTCCGGGGGAGCGGCGACCTCTGGATCGCCGAGACCGGCCTGCGCTACGACGGCGGCGAGCCGGTCAGCGTGATCAAGATCCTCCAGTTCCGCGGGGACAAGGTGGTGCGGGAGACGCTCTACTTCGCCGACCCGTTCCCGGCCCCGGACTGGCGGGCGCCGTTCGCCGAGGACGGCCCGGCCGAGCGCCACAGCGACCTCCCGGCCTCCATCGCCGCCGGCAACTGAGCCTATCCGCGGTGGAGACGCAGGCGGGCCCCTGAGGCGCGGACGCGGATGAGGTAGCGGCCGGTGCCGCTGCCCTCGGCCCGCCAGGCGCCGGCGCCGTGGTCCAGGCCCTCGTCGCCGAAGTTGTCGACGCTGAGGCCGTCGACCCGGATCTCGACCGCCGCCGTCCTGGGCAGGTACAGGTCGACCAGGCCGGCCGAGAGCTGGAGGTCGACCGGGACCTCGACGGCCGGGTCGCCGAGCCGGACGGCCAGGCGGGAGGGGCCAGACTGGAAGGTGAGGCGGCGCAGGTCGAGCGCGCGCAGGTCGAGGTCGGCGGTGACCGCCCCGGCCGAGACGTCCAGCTGCCAGTCCAGCGAGGTGTTGAGCTGGACCCGCCAGTCGTTGCCGCGGTTGCGGGCCAGCACCCCGCGCTGGGACGGCGAGCGCAGGTCGAGCACGGCCAGGTCGCCGGCGGTGGTGACCTGGGCGCTGGGCCGGCCGGGGCCGCGCAGCTCGGAGGCGTACAGGCCCGCCGCCCCCGACCCGACCTGGAGCTGGCCGCCGCCCATGCTGGCCCGCAGCTCGGCCCGGGCCGCCCCGGGCGGGACGGGCGCGTTGGGCCTGATGGTGACGGCCGGGTCGGGCGAGGACAGCGACAGCACCAGCGGCCCGACCACGGCCACGACCAGCAGGAGCACCCCGACCGAGCGCAGCGACCCCCGGCCGGTGCCGCGGCCCACTCGTTCCAGGCCGATGCCGACGAGGGCCAGGGGGACGGCCAGCAGGATGGTCTGGACGATCGAGGTGACCCGGGTGGCCAGGGCGGCCACGGTCACGGCCAGGCCGACGGCCAGCACCACCAGGCCGGTCCAGTAGGCGCCGGGCCGGGCCCTTGGCGGCTCGCGGTCCTCGGGATGGAACAGCTCGGGGTCGCCGGGCTCGGCCGGCCGGGGCGTGGTGATGTCGATGGTGTCCGGCCGCTGCACGTCCCTGGCCACCCTCACTCCTCCCGCTTGGCTGCCGAGGGGAGTATCCGTCGATCGCCGGGAATCGGGGAAATCAAGGCTGCTCGACCATGGCCGTCAGGCGCTCGGTGAGGGCGACGGCGGCCCGCCGGGCGTCCTCGAGGCGGCCGGCCCGGGCGGCCAGGTCGTCGCGGACCGGGCCGGCGGCCATCCGGCGCAGGTTGAAGGCGATGGTCGAGATGCCGCCCTCCAGGCCGGCCCGGAGCAGGTGGGCGGCGACCAGCTGGTCGCTGGCCGTCCGGGTCAGGGCCATCCCGGCCAGCTCGGCGGCCAGGCCCAGGCCGTCGGCGGCCAGCTCGGCGGTGGCCAGGGGGACCTCGGTGGCGTCGGCCCTGGCCGCCTCGGCGGCCCGGGCGGCGCCCGGGTCGCCGTCGGTGGCCCTGGCCGCGCGGACGGTGGCCACCATGCGCTCGTAGACCCCGGCGTCGGTCCGCTCCTGCTCGACCAGGGCGGTCCTGAGCCCGTCGGCCTCCTCGGCCAGGCTGCCAAGGCGCCCGGCCTGGTCGGGCTCGGCCTTGCCGGCGCCGATCCTGGCCGCCATGGCCAGCAGGGCGCAGCCGAGAGCGGCGGCGACGGCCGACGCGCTGCCGCCGCCCG
Organism: Actinomycetes bacterium; assembly: GCA_030152105.1. Next base: position 2,896 of record JASLIH010000499.1, on the reverse strand, counting down.
GGGTGACGGTCGGGGCGGCGTAGGCCTCCAGCCAGCCGTGCTCGCCCAGGCGGTGCTGAGGGCTCATCGGGTCTCCTCGCAGGTGGTCAGGGCCCGGAGCAGCCGGGATTCGAGCAGCATGTCGGGAGCGAAGCCCCGCAGGCGTAGGTCGGCCGGGTCGACCCCGTCGAGGGCGCCGGCCGGGACCAGGCCGACGATCTCCGAGGCCTCGACCCTGGCCCCGTTCTCCCCGGCCAGGGCGGCCACCGCCGCATAGGCGGCCGCCGGCGGGGTCGCCCGCCAGTCGAGCAGGTTCATCGACACCTGGACCAGGCCCCGATCAACCGGGGGACCACCCCGGCGGTCCCCCGGACCCCCCCGATCCACCGGGGGACCCCCCCGGTGGGCGAGGGGGACGCCCATGGCCCGGACGGCGGGGAGGCCGCCGTCGCGTTCCCGGACCGCCGAGGCGATCTTGCGGGCCAGCGCCAGGTCGGCGTCGGCCAGCTCGACGTTGTAGGCGATCAGGACCTCCCTGGCCCCGGCGGCGGTCGCCCCGGCGGTCGGGTGCAGGCCCGGCCCGCCGAAGTCAGGCACCCGGTCCGGTGCTGCGCGAAGGGTCTCGAACCCGCGCCCGCGGACCTCCGGCAGGGCGGTCCACCCGGGGTGGCGGGCAGCGGCCCCGTAGAGGTAGACGGGGACGCCCACCTCGGCGGCGATCCGCCGGCCGGCCCGCTCGGCCAGTCCGGCACAGTCCAGGTCGGGGTCGTCGCCGCCCCGGAGCCGGGTCTCGGCCCCGAAGGGGACGAACGGCAGCACGTCCAGCGCCCCCATCCGCGGGTGCACGCCGCGGTGGTGGTTGAGGTCGATCAGGCGGGCGCAGGCCCTGGCCCCGGCCACGGCCGCCTCGACCAGGGCCGGGCCCTGGCCCATCAGGGTGATGACCGTGCGGTGGTGGTCGGGGTCGCTGGAGCGGTCCAGCACCAGCACCCCGGGGACGGCGAAGGCGGTCACGATCTCGTCGACCACCTCGGGACGGCGCCCCTCCGAGACGTTGGGCACGCACTCGACCAGCCGGGTGAGCTCGAGCTCGGTCACGACCCGGCCCCCGCCGGGACGCCGGCGCCGGCCACCACCGTCCCGTCCTTGACGACCACCTCGGCCAGGTTGACCCCGAGGTGGTAGGCCAGGTCGAGGTAGCTCCGCCCGGCCAGCACGACCAGGTCGCAGGCGGCCCCGGGGGCGAGCCGGCCCGCCGTGGCGGCCCGCCCGACCGCCCGGGCGGCGCCGTCGGTGGCCGCCAGCACCGCCTCCTCGGGGGTGAGGCCCCCGTGCACGCAGGCCAGCGCCACCATCAGCTGCATCGACTCGCTGTAGCAGGTGCCGGGGTTGCAGTCGGTGCCCAGGGCCATGGTCACCCCGGCCTCGCGCAGCACCTGGGCCGGAGCGGCCCGGCCGGTCCGGAGCAGGAAGCTGGTCCCGGGCAGCAGCACCGCCACCGTGCCGGCGGCGGCCAGCCCCCTGGCCTCCTGGTCGTCGCAGAACAGCAGGTGGTCGGCTGACACACAGCCGAGCTCGGCGGCCAGGGCCGCCCCGCCGGTCGAGCCGAGCTCGTTGGCGTGCAGCTTGCCGGCGAGGCCGTGGCGGGCCCCTGCCTCCAGCACCCGCCGGGACTCGGCGACCGTCAGCGCCCCCCGGTCGCAGAACGCGTCCACGAACTCGGCCAGGGGCGCGCACACCGGCAGCATCTCGTGCTCCAGCAGGTCCAGGTAGCCGTCGCGGTCGCCGGCGTACTCCTCCGGGATCAGGTGGGCGCCGAGGAAGGTCGGGACCACCTCGACCGGGGACCGTGCGGCCAGCCGGGCCAGGACCTCCAGGCTGCGGCGCTCGTCGTCGACGGTGAGGCCGTAGCCCGACTTGGCCTCAAGGGTGGTGGTGCCGTGCCGGAGCGCCGTGGCCAGCCGCGTGGCCGCGGCCGCCTCCAGCTCGTCGTCGGAGGCGGCCCGGGTCTCGCGGACGGTGCGGTTGATGCCGCCCCCGGCGGCCAGGGCCTCCTCGTAGCCGACCCCGCGCAGCCGGGCCGCGAACTCCTCCGCCCGCTCGCCGGCGAACACCAGGTGGGTGTGGGCGTCCACCAGCCCGGGGAGCACCGCCCGCCCGCCGGCGTCCACCCGGATCGCCCCGGAGGCCAGCTCCAGGTCGGGCAGCGACCCCTCGGGGCCGGCGTAGACGACCCTCCCCCCCGCGGCCGCCACCGCCCCCCGCTCGACCAGGCCGAGCGGCCCCTCCCCCAGCCCCGGATCGCAGGTGACCAGCTGCCCGGCCCCGGTGAGCAGGAAGTCGGCCGGCCCGCCGGGGCCCGGAGCGCCCATCACGCGCCCGGGCCGGCCACGCCGGGGAGGTCCATCCCACGCTCGGCCGCGACCTGGCGGGCCTGGTCGTAACCGGCGTCGGCGTGGCGCATGACCCCGGTGCCGGGGTCGTTGGTGAGGACCAGCTCGACCCGCCGGGCCGCCTCCTCGGAGCCGTCGGCGACCACCACCACCCCGGCGTGGATCGAGCGGCCGATCCCGACCCCGCCGCCGTGGTGGACACTCACCCATGAGGCCCCCGAGGCCACGTTCAGCAGGGCGTTCAGGATCGGCCAGTCGGCGATGGCGTCGGAGCCGTCGGCCATGGCCTCGGTCTCGCGGTAGGGGCTGGCCACCGACCCGGCGTCCAGGTGGTCGCGCCCGATCACGATCGGGGCCTGGACCTCGCCCCGGGCGACCAGGTCGTTGAAGGCCAGCCCGGCCTGGTGGCGCTCGCCGTAGCCGAGCCAGCAGATCCGCGCCGGCAGCCCCTGGAACCGGACCCGCTCGGCGGCCAGCTCCAGCCAGCGGCGCAGGTGCTCGTCGTCGCCGAACAGCTCCAGCAC
>JASLIH010000600.1 GCA_030152105.1 Actinomycetes bacterium | reverse complement strand
GGGTCGGCCGGGCGGGTGCCCGGCGCGAACGGTGTGGTCGGTCAGGTGACGGTCACCACGACCGAGTGCCAGCCGGTGGCGCCGTCCGGGAACGGCGGGGCCCGGTCCTGCGGCTGAGTGGCGCCCGTGCCGTCGGTGGCTCTGACCTCGAGGGTGTGGCGGCCGGGGGTGGCCTCCCAGGGCCAGACCCACTGACGCCAGGTGTCGGGGCTGTGCTCGGCGGCCAGCCGCGCCGGCCGCCAGGGGCCGCCGTCGGCCCGGACCTCGACCCGCCGGATCCCGCGGTGCTGGGCCCATGCGACCCCGGCCACCGCGACCCGCCCGGCCGGCTGGCGGGCCAGGGGCCTCGGGGTGTCGATCCGGGACATGGTCTTGACCGGCGCCTGGCGGGCCCAGCCGCGCCGGACCCAGTAGGGGTCGAAGTCGCCGAAGCTGGTCAGCTCCAGGTCGACCAGCCACTTGGTCGCCGACACGTACCCGTACAGCCCCGGCACCAGCATCCGCACCGGGAAGCCGTGGGTGAGCGGCAGCGGCTCGCCGTTCATTGCCACGGCCAGCATGGCGTCCCGCCCGTCGAGCACGACGGCGGTCGGCGTGCCCACCGTGAACCCGTCCGCCGACCGCGACACGAGCTGGTCGGCCGCGGGCTCCACGCCGGCCTCCCCGAGCAGCTCGGCCAGGGGCGCCCCGACCCAGCGGGCGGTCCCGACATAGCGGCCGCCGACCTCGTTGGAGACACACGACAGGGTGATGTCCCGCTCGATCAGCGGCCGGGCCAGCAGCTGCCCGAAGTCCAGCTCCAGCTCCCGCCGCACCCGCCCGTGGACCCGGAGCCGCCAGTCCTCGGCGGCGACCCTCGGCACCACCAGAGCGGTGTCCACCCGGTAGAAGTCCCGGTTGGGCGTGTAGAAGCTGCTCAGCCCGGGCAGGTCGACCACCGCCCCCTGGGCCGGCGCCCCGGCCGCACTCGCCGGAGCCGGAATCGCGACCGCGGCCCGCGAAGCCGTGACGTCCGACCGCCGCGCCAGCACGCGGCCAGTGGTCCCCGCCACCATCGCCCCCCCGGCGACAACTGCCCCGGTGAGAAGAAACCGCCGCCGGTCCACCCCAGCCCCCGGGGTCCCGGAGGGGGCTGCGACCGTTCCGGGTGGGGTTGCGGCTGTTCCGGGCGACGCCGCCCGGACCAGGGCCAGCAGGGCGGCCGACCCGGCAACCGCCCCGGCCAGGGAGGGGAGCGCGTCGACCGGGCCGGCGTCCGGGCGGATCAGGGCGGCGGCCGCGCCAACGACGCCGAACAGCGCCACCCCGGCCAGGCCCAGGCGCGGGCGGCGGACGGCCAGGAGCCCCACGGCCACCGCGAACCCGGCCAGGACGACGGCCATCCCGGCCAGCAGGACCAGCTTGTCGCGCGCGCCGAAGGTGCGGATGGCGAGCTCCTTGAGCCATTCGGGGGTGGCGTCGATGGCCGCCCCGCCGACCGCGACCAGCGGTGACGCCTGGCCGCCGACCAGCCCGGCCAGCAGCTCGGCAACGCCAAGGGCGACCCCGCAGGCCAGCAGCCCGGCCAGTGCGCCCATGCCACGCGGGCCACGGGATCCGGGTCGCGGGCGGCCGGCTGTCAGGGTCGTCTCGGTGCGCATACCCCTGGTTCGGAGCCACCCCACCCGCAGATTGGTCCAGCCCGGGCCTCCCGCGCACGGCGCACCGTAGGAGATTGGTCTGGACCCGGCGTGGTTGGGTAGGGTCTCGGCATGCCACGACCAGCGACCTTCGGGATCTGGACCGAGCTGCGACCGGGCGGCGGCCGCCAGCCCGACCCGGGCTTCTACGCCGAGCGCCTCGAGGAGGCGGTCCTGGCCGAGCGGCTGGGGCTGGCCGCTGTCTGGGGCAGCGAGCACCACGCGGTCGAGGACGGCCACCTCTCCCAGCAGCTCCCCTTCCTGGCCGCCGTGGCCGCCAGGACCTCGCGGGTCAGGCTGGGCACGGGCGTGCTGCTGCTTCCCCTCTACCGGCCCCGCGAGGTCGCCGAGCAGGCCGGGGTGGTCGACCTGGTGGCCGGCGGCCGGCTGGTCCTTGGCTTGGGAAGCGGCTGGGTGGAGCGGGAGTTCGACGCCTTCGGGGTCGACCGCTCCAGCCGGGGCCGGCTGCTGGAGGAGAAGCTGGGCGTGCTGCGCCGGGCCCTGGCCGAGGGGGTGGTCAGCGACGGCCCCGATGGCACCGACCTGCCCGTCGGCCCCCGTCCGCCCCAGCCGGGCGGCCCGCCCATCTACCTCGGCGGCACCGCCCCCAAGGCCCTTGACCGCGTGGCCAGGCTGGCCGACGGCTGGTTCGCCCTCGCCCACTACCGCTGGCAGAAGACGGCCGAGGCCTGGCCGGTGCTGGCCGAGGCCCTGGAGCGCGCCGGCCGGCCGGCCGGCGGCTTCCCGGTCGTGGTCGGCGTCCACCTGCGGGTCAGTGACGACCCCGAGCGCACCTGGGCCACCGAGCTGGCCCCGGCCGTCGCCTACCAGATCGACCGGTACGGCGACTGGGCCACCGACCGCGACCAGCCCCGCCCCGACCCGATCGACCCCGGCCGCCTCAAGCGCTCGGCAGTGTTCTGCGACACCGCCGAGGGGGTCGTGGCCGCCCTGACCCAGTTCCAGGAGCAGCTCCCCTTCACCCACGTGAGCCTGTGGAGCCGCCCGCCGGGCATCAGCCACGAGGCCGCCTGCGAGAACCTGGAGCGGGTGGCCCGGGAGGTCGCGCCCGCCTTCGCCGGCCCCGAGCCCCCCTGGCGGGCTCCGGCGGCCACGCCACCGGCCGGCTGACGCCGGCTCTCGACCCAGGAGGACGCCGTGCGGCTGGTCTCGTTCGAGGGGGGCTTCGGGCGCGTCGAGGGCGACGCGGTCATATCCATGGGCCCGTCGCTGCTCGACTGGCTGACCTTCGGCACCCAGGGCGTGGCCACCGCCGCGCCGCGGCCGCTGGCCGAGGTTCGGCTGCTGGCCCCGGTGCCCCGGCCGGGCAAGATCGTCTGTGTCGGCCTCAACTACCGCGACCACGCCCGCGAGACCGGCCAGGCCATCCCCACCGAGCCGGTCCTGTTCTCCAAGTACGCCAACTCGGTCGTCGGCCCGGGGGCCGACGTGATGGTCCCGCCCGAGGCCGAGAATGTCGACTACGAGGCCGAGCTGGCCGTGGTCATCGGCCGGCGGGCCAGCGTGGTCAGCACCGCCGACGCCCTCGCCCACGTGGCCGGCTACGCCTGCGCCAACGACGTCTCCTCGCGCTCGCTCCAGTTCCGCTCCGCCCAGTGGCTGCTGGGCAAGGCGATCGACACCTTCCTGCCACTCGGCCCGTACCTGGTCACGGCCGACGAGGTGCCCGACCCGCAGGCCCTCGGCATCCGCTGCCTGGTCAACGACGAGGTGCTCCAGTCGTCCGACACCGGCCAGATGGTGTTCGGGGTGGCCGAGCTGGTCAGCTTCATCAGCCGGACCATCACCCTCGAGCCGGGCGACCTGCTGGTCACCGGCACCCCGGCGGGGGTCGGGATGGCCGCCGACCCGCCCCGGTGGCTGCGTCCCGGGGACCGGATGCGGGTCGAGATCGACGGCCTCGGCGAGCTCGAGAACACTGTGCGCGCAAGGCCCTGACCAGCGAGAATAGTATTCATGTGGCATTGTCGGGGGGTTCCCCTACACTCGCCGCATGTCTGCAATCCAAGCCACTGACCTGGTCCGCCGGTTCGGCGAGGTCGAGGCTGTCCGCGGCGTCAGCCTCGAAGTCGCCGAGAGCGAGATCTACGGCTTTCTCGGCCCCAACGGGGCTGGCAAGTCGACCATCGTCCGCATTCTGACCACCCTGCTCCAGCCGACCAGCGGGTCGGGCTCGGTGCTGGGCCACGACGTCGTCAAGGAGCCGACCACCGTGCGGCGCCTGATCGGGGTCGCCCTCCAGGAGGCCGGCCTCGACCCCAAGCAGACCGGCCGCGAGCTCCTCACCCTCCAGGGCAAGCTGTACGGCCTGAAGGGCAAGGTCCTGACCGACCAGGTCGCCGAGGTGACCGAGCTGGTCGGCCTGACCGACGCCATCGACCGGCGCATCCAGACCTTCTCGGGCGGCATGAAGCGCCGCCTCGACCTGGCCTCGGCGCTGCTGCACCGCCCGCGGGTGCTGTTCCTGGACGAGCCGACCACCGGCCTCGACCCGCTGTCACGGGCCCTGATCTGGGACCGCATCCGCGAGCTCCGCGAGCGGTTCGGGGCCACCATCTTCCTCACCACCCAGTACCTGGAGGAGGCCGACGAGCTGGCCGACCGGGTGGCGATCATCGACCACGGCCAGATCGTCCGTCAGGGCACCCCGGCGGCCCTCAAGGCCGAGGTCGGCGCCGACGTGATCGACGTGGCTGTCGAGGAGCGTGAGACCGGCGCGGCCCGCGAGGCCATCACCGACCTCCAGGCCAGGGGCGAGCTGCCCGAGGGCGAGCTGCGCGGCACCAGGGCCGGCTACACCCTGTTCGTGCCCGACGGGCCGGAGAACCTGGCCGTGCTCATCCGCGGCCTGGACAAGGCCGGCGTTCGCTTCGGGGCGGTCAGCGTGTCGCGGCCGACCCTGGACGACGTGTTCCTGGCCGCCACCGGCGGCCGCATGGCCGCCGCCGACGCCGACGGCGAGAGTGAGGACGCCCAGGGCCGCGACCGCGAGCCCGCCGGTTCCGGAAGGAGGTCGTCGTGAGCGCCGCCGCCCCCGACGCCGGCCGCCTGCCCGGGGGCCGGTCCGGCGAGCCGCAGACCCTGGCCGCCCCGGCCGGGCTGATCTCCGACATCCTGGCCATCACCGGCCGGGCCATCCGCGGGATCCTGCGCGAGCCCGAGCTGTTCATCTTCGCGCTGATCATCCCCGTGTTCTTCTTCGTGGTGCAGATCGGCGCCCTCGGCGACGTGGCCGAGCAGCAGCTCGGGATCTCCAACTACGCCACCTTCCAGCTCCCGATCTCGATCCTGTTCGCGGCGGCCAGCACCTCGGGTGGCAACGCCCTGGTCCTGGACATCGCCGGCGGCTACTGGGACAAGCTGTCACTCACCCCGGCCCACCGCTCCTCGCTGGTGATCGGCAACCTGTTCGGCGAGATGTTCGCCGTGCTCGGCTACAGCCTGGTCCTGTTGCTGTTCGGGTTCGCGATCGGGGTCCGCTTCGCCGCCAACCCGGTGGTCGGGTCGCTGGGGTTGCTGGCGCTGACGCTGCTGTTCGGGATCGGGTTCGCCGCGGTCAGCATCGCCGTCGCCCTGGCCACCGGGTCGGTCCGGGCCACCCAGTCGACCTTCATCATCTTCTTCCCGCTGCTGTTCCTGACGCCCAGCGCCCTGCCGCGGAACCTGATGACCGGCTGGTTCGAGAAGGCGGTCAGCCTCAACCCCATGACCTACGTGGTCGAGGCGGCCCGTAGCTTCCTGTTCGACTTCGACGCCGCGGTCGTCTTCAAGGGGTTCCTGGCGGCCGCGCTGTTCAGCGCCCTGACCTTCGCCCTGACCGCCCTGGCCTTCCGCCGCCGCGTCCGCATGGGCTGATCTCCGGGCGGCCGGGCTGGACGGGCGCGGTAGGCTTCCGGCTTCGGGACCGGAAGGGCGGCGAGGCGGTAGATGGAACGGCGAACGCTGGGACCGAACGGCTTCGAGGTGCCGGTGGTCGGCATGGGGACCTCGCGGACGTTCGACGTCCGCGGGCGCGCCGCCGAGGCGACCAGCCGCCGGATCGTCGAGGAGGCGCTCGACGCCGGAGCCAACCTGTTCGACACCTCGCCCATGTACGGCGAGGCTGAACGGGTCCTCGGCCTGGCCCTGGACGGGCGGCGCGCCGAGGCGATCGTCGCCACCAAGGTCTGGACCGCCGACGACGACCTGGCCGAGCGGCAGATCGAGGCCTCACTGCACCACGCCCACGGCCGGGTCGAGCTGTACCAGGTCCACAACCTGGTCGCCTGGCCAGCCCGACTGGACCGGCTGGAGAAGCTCCGCGACGAGGGCCTGATCGACGTCATCGGGGCCACCCACTACGACCCGGCCGCCTTCGACGAGCTGATGACGGTCATGCGAACCGGCCGCATCGGCTTCGTCCAGATCCCCTACAACCCCCTGGAGCGCGACGTCGAACGGGCGGTGCTCCCCCTGGCCGAGGAGCTGAACCTGGGCGTGATGCTGATGCGCCCGTTCGGCCGCGGCTCGGTCCTACGCCGCTGGCCAGCGGCGACCGAGCTGGCCCCGCTCGAGCCGTTCGGCATTACCACCTGGGCCCAGGCCCTCCTCAAGTGGGGTCTCTCCGACCCCCGCTGCACCCTCTCCATCCCCGCCACCTCCCGCCCCGGCCGCATGACCCAGAACGCCGCCGCCGGCAACCCCCCCTGGTTCGGCCCCGACGAACGCGACCTGGTAACCCGCCTCGCCACCCGTTCCTAAGCGCCGGGGTCGCGCCCCCGAGATAGGTGGTCCCCGCCCCGTGCCGGGTCCTCACCCGTGGGCGGACGACCGACCCACCGCTGTTCGGCCCTTCACCTGGGGCGTGCGTCACCCCGACCCACCGCTGTCGGGTCCCCCGGTGGGGGAGGCTACCTCTGCAGAGAAGAAGGTGCGTGCGGCTGTCCACAGCCCTGGGTGGGAGCCGGGACTGGGGCGATTGTCTGTGGAGTTCGCATGACCGCGGTGCTGGAAGCCGGTACTCTGGGTGGTTCGGGCTCGCCCCCTTGGGGGACGGGTCGTCAGTCCTCAGCCCCCGTTATGAGGAGGACCGCTGCCGGGTTACGCGGCCGCTCTTTCCGGCCTCTCCGACGCCGAGCTGCACCGCCTGCTCGAGCGCCGGCCTGATCTCCTGAGCCCGCCGGCACCGGCGTCGTTCCCGGAGCTGGCCGGCCGGGCAGGGACGCCGGCGTCGCTGGCCGCCGCTCTACGCACCCTCGACCTGGGCACCCTCCGCCTGGCCGAGCTGCTGGCGGTGGTCGGCCTGCCGACGACGGTTCCCGCCCTGGCCGGGGCGGCCGGCCCCGGGCTCGACCCGATGCGCCTGGAGGCCGGGCTGGCCACCCTGGCCGGGCTGGGGATCGCCCTGCCCAGCCCGGACGGGACCATCTCCGGGCCACCTGGGCTGGGTGCGCCGTTCGGCCGGCCGGGCGGCCTCGGCCCGCCCGTCGCCGAGCTGGCCAAGGTCGGGGTGAGCGGCGAGCGGCTCGAGCGCATCCTCGCCAACCTTGGCGTGGCCCGGCCGGCCGGGACCGCCAAGGCGGGCCTCGTCCGGGCGGTGAGCACGGCCCTGGCCGACCCCAAGGTGGTGGCCCGGGCGGCGGCCGAGGCCGACCAGGACGCCCGCCGGCTGCTGGACGAGGCCCTGGCCACGGCCGGCCCGATCACCGTGATGGGCGTCGGCTACGGCCGCTTCGCCGGCTACCCGGATGCCGAGCCGGCCAGCTGGCTGCTGGAGCGCGGGCTGCTGCTGCCGGTCACCTACAGCCAGCTGGTGGTCCCGAGGGAGGCCGCGCTCGGCCTTCGCGGCGGCCTGGTGTTCCCGTCATGGCCGAGGCCGCCCGCGGCCGTGACCCTCGACCCGCTCGCCGACGGCCCGGCACGATCGGCCGCCGCCGCCACCCGGGCCGTGGTCGCCGCCGAGGGCGTCTGCGCCCGCCTCGACCGGGAGCCCCTGCCACTGGTCCGGGCCGGCACCGTGGCCGTCCGGGACCTGGGCCGCCTCGCCCGCGACCTTGACCTCACCGACGAGGAGCTCGCCCTGCTCACCGACCTCCTGGTCGAGACGGGCATCCTCGCCGTCGGGGGCCCGTTCGGTCAGCGCTCTCTCGGCCTGCGCCCGGAGGCCGACGCCTGGCTCACGGCATCCCGTTCCCGCCGCTGGCTTGACCTCGTCACCGCCTGGCGCTCCGCCGACCTCGCCGTCGAAGACCACCTGGCGACCCCCGGCCCCGGGTCCAAGGCATCGCCCAGCTCGGACCGCGCCCGCCCCCTCGCCGGCCGCCGCCTCGCCGCCGCGGCCGCCCGGCGCCGCGCCCTGCTCGAGCTCCTCGCCGCCTCGCCAGGGGCGACCGCGGTCGGCGAGCTGGCCCAACTGCTGGCCTGGCGGCAGCCGATGGTGTGGCCGGACCCGGCGGCCGGTGGGCCGGACGACCTGGAGGCGACGGTCAGGGCGGTGCTGGACACGGCCGCCTTCCTCGGCGTGGCCGTGGTCGAGGACGGGCGAGCCCAGGCCGGCCTGGCCACGCGGTACTGGCTCGCCGGACCGGAGCCGGTGGGACTGGCCGCAGAGCAGTGGCCGGCAGGGCTGGCTGAGGTGGTGGAGGCGCTGCCTGATGGGCCCGACCATTTCCTCTTGGCTGGGGATCTCACGGTGGTGGCGCCGGGTGGGTTGGCGCCGGGGGTGGAGACCCGGCTGGCTGGCTTGGCGGACCGGGAGGCTGCCGGGTCGGGGATCTGGCGGATCCATGACGCCAGCCTGCGCCGCGCGTTCGACGAGGGGCATACCGTCGACGAAGTGCTGGAGTTCCTGCGCCGGCACTCCTCGACTCCGCTGCCGCAGGCGCTCGAGTACCTGGTCGCCGACGTGGCCCGCCGACACGGGCGGTTGCGGGTCGGCGGGGCCACCACCTACCTGCGGGGCGACCCGGCCATGGTCGCGGGCGCGGTCCGGTCGGCCGCCGGGCGGCGGCTGGGGCTGCGCGAGCTGGCCCCGGGCGTGGCCGTGACCGGCCGCAGCCAGCGCGAGCTGCTGGCCGCCCTGCGCAAGGCGGGCGAGGCCCCGCTGGCCGAGGATACCGACGGCAGCCCTCGGCCCGAAGGCTCCCGCCCCGTCCGCCATGTGCAGCGGGCCGCCCCCGACCGCCTCGGCCGGGCCGTTGCGGTCCCCAACGGCAACGCCGCCGACCGGGCGCCCGAGCTCGACCCGGCCGCCGCCGTCGCCCGCCTGCGGGGCCGGCGCCCGGTCCAGGTCGCCCAGCCGGCCCTCGACTCCCACCTCCAGCCCACCCGGGACGACAGCCTCGATCCCCGGCGCCAGCCAGCCCTGGGCGACAACGGCGAGCTCCCCGAGACTGATCAGAGGGCGGCGCGTGGCTGACGGTGCCCTGATCGTCCAGAGCGACCGCAGCGTGCTGCTGGAGGTCGACCACCCCAAGGCGGATGCGGCGAGGGCGGCCATCGCCCCCTTCGCCGAGCTGGAGAAGAGCCCCGAGCACGTCCACACCTATCGCCTGACCCCGCTCGCCCTCTGGAACGCCAGGGCCGCCGGGCTCACCCCGGCCCAGGTCACCGACGCCCTGCGCGAGCACTCCCGCTACCCGGTGCCGCCGGGGCTGCTCACCGACCTGGTCGAGACCATGGGCCGCTACGGCCGCCTGGTCCTGCGGGCCGGTGAGGACGGCATCGAGCTCGTCTCGTCCGACCCGGCCGTGCTCGAGGAGGTCGTCCGCAGCCGCAAGGTCGCCCCACACCTGGGCGAGCGCCTCGGCCCGGACCGGGTGGCGGTCCCGCTGGCCGAGCGGGGCCGCCTGAAGCAGGCGCTGCTGGCCCTCGGCTGGCCCGCCGACGACCAGGCCGGGTATGTCGAGGGGGCGCCCCTTCCGATCGAGCTGCTGGCCGCCCACGCCGGCACGGGTGAGCGCTTCGGGCTCCGCCGCTACCAGCGCGAGTCGGTGGCCGCCTTCGCAGCCGCCGGGTCAGGAGTCATCGTGCTGCCCTGTGGGGCCGGCAAGACCCTGGTCGGCCTCGGCGCCATGACCGCGATCGGCGCCCGCACGCTGATCCTGGTCACCTCGACCCTGGCCGCGCGCCAGTGGCGCGAGGAGCTGCTGGCCCGCACCAACCTCCAGCCGGCCCAGGTGGGGGAGTACTCGGGGGCGCGCAAGGAGATCGCCCCGGTCACCATCGCCACCTACCAGGTCCTGATCACCAGGCGCGGCGGCCGTCACACCCATCTTGACCTGCTCGGGCGTGAGGACTGGGGGCTGATCGTCTACGACGAGGTCCACCTGCTGCCGGCGCCGGTGTTCCGCATGACGGCCGAGATCCAGGCGCGGCGGCGCCTCGGCCTGACCGCCACCCTGGTCCGCGAGGACGGCCGCGAGGCCGACGTGTTCAGCCTGATCGGGCCCAAGCGCTACGACGTGCCCTGGCGGGACCTGGAGGCTCAGGGGTGGGTGGCGGCCGCCGACTGCGTCGAGGTCCGGGTCGACCTGACCGACGAGGAGCGGATGGACTACGCCCTGGCCGCGCCCGAGGAGCGCTACCGCCGGGCGGCCACCGCCGAGTCCAAGCTCCCGGTGGTGGCCAGCCTGGCCGAGGCCCACCTGGCCGACCGGGTCCTGGTCATCGGCCAGTATCTCGACCAGCTCCGCACCCTCGGCGAGCTGCTCGAGGCCCCGGTGATCACCGGCGCCACTCCGGTGAAGGAGCGCGAGGCGCTGTTCGCCGCCTTCCGGAGCGGGGAGCTGGGCCGCCTGGTTGTCTCCAAGGTGGCCAACTTCTCCATCGACCTGCCCGAGGCGAACGTGGCCATCCAGGTCTCCGGCACCTTCGGCAGCCGTCAGGAGGAGGCCCAGCGCCTGGGCCGCATCCTCCGCCCCAAGGCCGACGGCGGCCGGGCCCGCTTCTACACGGTGGTCAGCCGCGACACCAACGACACCGAGTACGCCCAGCGCCGCCAGCGCTTCCTGGCCGAGCAGGGTTACGCCTACCAGCTGGTCGACGCCAGCGAGGTCCTGGCCACCCGGACCTAGGAACCGGCCGCCTGCCGGTAGTGGGGGACCAGGCCGCTCCAGCCGCCGAGGTTGCGCTGGCGCCAGGCTGGGGCGTCGGTGCCGAGGCGCTCCCAGCCGCGGTGGGTGATGGTGACGGTGGTGGCCGAGGCGTCGCCGGCGAAGGAGATGTCGACCTCGGTGGCCCGGCCGCGGTCGGTGCCCAGGTGCCAGAGGTACGCCAGTCGGTTCGGGGGCTCCCAGGCCACGACCTGGCCCCAGTCGTGCTCGGCGCCGTCAGGGGTGCGCTCGAAGATGCGCCCGCCGGGGCGGGGCTCGAAGGTCACCACCAGGCCCGGGGCCGAGGTCATGGAGTGGCTCCGAGGCCACCACGTCGAGGTCTTGTTCGCCCAGGTGTCGAAGGCGTGCTCTGGCGAGCAGGCGACCTCGAACTCGATCTCGATCGGCCCGGTCGGCTCCGTCACCTGTCGCCCCGCCCCGTCTGTTCGCCGGTGTTCTCGGCCAGCAGCCGGAACCGGGCCGCCGCTTCCCCCCAGACATGCTCCAGGTACTCCCGCACCGCCGCGATCCCCTCGTCGTCGAGCCGGTAGAGCCGGCGGGTGCCCTCTGCCCGATCGGTCACCAGGCCGGCCTCCTTGAGCAGGCGCAGGTGCCGGGACACGGCGGGCCGGCTGATCCGGTTGGGCAGCGCGTCGGTGAGCTCGCTGACCGACCGGTCGCCGGTGCGGAGCAGCTCGACGATCGCCCGGCGGTTCGGGTCCCCGAGGGCGTCGAAGGGGTCTCCGGGCAGGGCGTGCAGCGGCATTGCCTAAGAGTAACAGAACTGTTACCGTAACGCATCTGTTACTCACCCGAAGGAGGACCGGCCCGACATGAAGGCGTATGACGCCGCCGCGGAGATCAAGGCCAGCCCGGGCGCCATCTGGGCCATTCTGACCGACGCCCCCGGCTACCAGGCGTGGGACTCGGGCGTCGAGCGGGTCGAGGGCAGCATCGCACCCGGCGAGAAGATCAAGGTGGTGTCCAAGGCCAGCCCGGGCCGCGCCTTCCCGGTCAAGGTGACCGAGTTCACCCCCAGCCAGCGGATGACCTGGAGCGGCGGCATGCCGCTGGGCCTGTTCAAGGGTGTCCGGACCTTCACCCTGGCCCCCGGCACCGACGGCTCGACCCGGTTCACCATGCGCGAGGAGTACACCGGCCCTCTCCTGCCGCTGATCTGGCGCTCCATGCCTGACCTGGGGCCGTCGTTCCGCCAGTTCGCCGACGGCCTGAAGCAGCGCGCCGAGAGCTGAGGGGAGGGGGGCGGCCCCGGGTACGCGAAGGGCCCCCGTCCGTGGGGGGCCCTTCGTCAGGGAAGCCTTACCTGGTCGCCTGGCGGTCCCGGACCCGGCTGACCAGGAGGAACAGGGCGCCCCCGGCCACCAGGGCGATCCCGGCGATCAGCATCGGGCCGGCGGTGGCCCCGGTGAAGGGCAGCTCGCCGCCACCGGTGGTGCTGGTGGCCGCGCCCACCGCGGCCTCGGTGGTCGTCGTGGCCAGGGTGGTCGACGGCGCGACGTTCTCCTCGGGCGCGGTGGTCGTCGTCACCTCGGAGGTCGTCGGCGTGGTCGTCGTCTCCTCCTCGGTGGTGGACGTGGTCGACTCCTCGCACTTGTCGGCCGGCGGGAGCTCGGCGCTGCCCTTGTCACTGGAGGTCTCGCCGTTGCTCCAGTGGGCCACGGCCAGGAAGGTGATCGTGCCGGTGGTGCCGGCGGGCAGGTCGAAGTGGTCGGAGAACTGGTTGTGCTGGGGCCCGAAGAAGTGGTCCTCGGACTGGAGCTCGGTGACCTCGCCGTTGAGCTTGTAGGAGACGTCGACGGTCGCCTCGTGGCCCTGCTTCTCCCAGGCCTCCACCGTGTAGTGGATCCGGACCTGGCCCTCGAGGCAGCGGGCGCTGACGGTGACGTTCGAGTGCCAGGCGAGCGCCGGAGAGGCCAGCACCGTGGCCAGGAGCAGCGCTCCCAGGCCGACGGACGCGGCAGCGCCGAGGCGGAGACGGGTCCTCATGCTGTCGTGCTCCTTTCGCGTGCAACGGGAGAAAGCGCAAGCCATCGACCCCAGCCGGGTCAGGCGCTTGTCGGGTGCCGGCAGGGCCGTACTACGGGGGACGCAGGCACCAAAGGTGGCGAAACCATAGCCGAAGCCGACTAATCAACCCGGTGGATCAGGCATCCACAGCAGCACGGGATGGTTTCGATCTGATAAAGGCGCTCGTCGGGCGCGCACCGGCTTGACAGCCGGCGCCGCTGACGGCAACCTCCCGGATTGCCATGCCGCACCGGAACGCCGCCCACGGCCCCCCTCGCCTCGCCTCGAGGCTGATCGGGTCCTGCGCGTGTCCCCGGGCCCGGCGTCCGGCTCCGCCCACCTGCTGAGGCGAGCCGCCCGCCCGGGCCGGTCGTCCGTCCTTCTCGCCCGCAACAAAGGACGCCCGCATGCGCTCCCTCAGCACCACCGGCCTTCCGGCCGAGCTCCTCCAGCTGACCGCCCACCTGGCACTGGAGGCCCAGCCCGTTGCGGAGCCGGACGACCGGCCGTGGTCAGTCCCGCTGCTCGTCACCCCGGAGGCCGAGGCCTGGCTCCTCGGGTGGCCGGCCGGGCTGGTCACCACCGCCCACGGCCACGGCGACGCCACCGTGGCCGTCTCGGTGGTCGAGGGCGCGCTCAGCGAGGAGTGCCTCGACCCCACCATCTGGACCACCGGCCGCCGGACCACCTGGCGGGCCGGCGCCACCACCGTGTTCTCGCCGGGCCACGTCCACCTGCTCGGGGCGGCCGGCGACCGGCCGGCCGTGGCCGTCCACGCCTGGAGCGGGCCCGCCGGGTCAGGCCGACGTGCCGCAGGCCGGCTTGCGCTCGGCCGAGCTGGAGGAGCGGGTGGCCGGGGCCCTGGTGGTGGAGGTGACCCCGCCGAGCCCGTCGGGATCGGCCAGGGTCGTGGTGGTGGTTTCGGCTGCCGGCTGGGTCATCCGGCGCACGGCGCTCTGGATCTTGGCCACGTCCGGGATCGGGTAGCCCGATGACCAGCCGCTGTTGTAGGTGGGCGGCTGGAACCCGACCGTGGCCACCTTGACCGGCTTGTCGCCGACCGCCTCGAGCAGGGTGGGCAGCCGGCTGGCCGGGATGTCGGTGGCCACACTGCGCTTGAGCACCTTGACCAGCTTGGGGAAGGCGGCCAGGATCTCGGCCGGCTCGGTCTGCCTGGCCAGCGAGCCGATCACGCACCGCTGGCGCTGCATGCGGTCGTAGTCGCTGGTCGTCTCCCGGGACCGCGAGTAGGCGAGGGCGGCGAAGCCGTTGAGGTGCCGGCGCCCCGGCTGGATGTTGAACGCCGGCTGGCTGCCCTCGCGGCCCAGGCGGTCGATCTCGATGCGCAGGGGCTTGAGGTTGTTGACGGTCACCCCGCCGAGGGCGTCGACCACGTCCACGAACCCGAGCAGGTCGACCAGGGCGTAATGGTCGATGGGCAGCCCGAGCAGCTCCTCGGCGGCCCCGGCGACGGCCGCGATGCCCGGCCGCTTGCTGTTGGGGAACAGGTCGGGCCGCTCGTCCTCGGCAAAGGCGTACAGCTCGTTGAGCAGCCGCGGGAAGCAGCGGCACTGGCCGAAGTGGTCGGCCGCCGGCCCGTCGGGCAGCGGCACCTGGACCATGTTGCGGGGCAGCCCGAACAGCGACACCTTCCCGGTGGCCAGCTCGAAGCTGGCCACGATCATCGTGTCGGTGCGCCGGCCGCGGCGGCCCGGCCCGGCGTCGCCGCCCAGCAGCAGCACCGTGACCCGGCCGGGAACGGCCGTGACCAGCCCGTTGGCCGTCTGGTGGCGGTCGCGGTCCCGCGCGTGCCACTGGGGGTCCTCGCCCGCGAAGACCGAGGTCACCAGGTCATAGGCCTGGAGGTCGTAGAAGGCGGCGGCGGCGTGCGGGGCCGCGGTCAGGGTCATGAGCACGACCAGACCGGCGGCCGCCCCCTTGCGCCAGCCGCTCGTGGCCGACGCCCGGTGGTCGTCCCGCGAGGCCAGCAGGTAGGCGTCGAGCACCGCGACGATCCGGAACACCAGCAGGCCGACGTCGGCCACCAGCAGGGCGAGCAGAGCCCGGGGCTGCACCAGCATGCGCGAGATCGCCGTCGGCTCGCTCCACAGCCCGACCGCCACGGCGAGGCACAGGACGGTGATCACCAGCATGGCCGCGCCCCGGCGCCGGTACCCGAGATACAGCTGGCCGGCTCCGGGCAGGAGGCAGGAGAGCAGGGCCGCGATCAGCGGCCGTCCCCGCCGGTCGCGCACGGGTGGCCGGCCCGGGGGCTCCCGCGAGTCCCACCAGGCCGAGCTGGCGCCGCCGCTACCGTGGGGTAGCACATCCGGTTCGCGCACTCGCCTCCGCCCAGGTCGACGATCCCTCGGCGCGGCACGACCTGCCGCGAAGAGAGCATCGTGCTAAGAGCGCACTACCATGAGTGGCCGTTTGGTTCCTGCTCGCCGCGTCGGCCACAGGTAAGCATCCCACGCGAAGCGGAAATCTGCGCAACCAAGGGCGGCCGCGCCTGGCCGGGTACGGTGGCTAGCCGGGCTCGCGGGCCAGGGCGACCACCTGGTGGATGGCGTCGGGGTTGGCCACGGCGCCCTCGCTGACCGCCTGGTCGAGCGGGACCCCGGCCAGCACCCGCTTCACCGGCACCTCCAGCTTCTTGCCGGAGAGGGTCCTGGGGACCTCGGCGATGGCCTCGATCCGGTCGGGAACATGGCGGGGGGAGAGGTCGGCCCTGACCGCGGCCCGGATGCGGCTCCGGAGCCCGTCGTCCAGCTCGGCCCCCTGGCGCAGGACCACGAACAGCAGCAGCCGGCCCTCGCCGCCCGGGTCGCTGACGTCCACGACCAGGCTGTCGACGACCTCGTCCAGGCCCTCGACCACCCGGTAGAACTCGGCCGTGCCCATCCGGACGCCGCCCCGGTTGAGGGTCGAGTCCGAGCGGCCGCTGATGATGCAGCTGCCCCGCTCGGTGACCTCGAGCCAGTCGCCGTGGCGCCACACCCCCGGCCAGGTTGAGAAATAGCTGTCGCGGTAGCGCTCGCCGTCGGGGTCGTTCCAGAAGAACAGCGGCATGCTGGGCAGCGGCTCGGTGACGACCAGCTCGCCGACCTGGCCGACCACCGGCCGGCCGTTCTCGTCGTAGCTCTCCACCTTGGCCCCGAGGGCGCGGCACTGGATCTCGCCCGGGTAGACAGCGAGCAGCGGGCAGGAGGTGACGAACGAGGTGCAGACGTCGGTGCCGCCGCTGGTCGAGCCGACGAGCACGTCCGAGGCAACGTGCTCGTACAGCCAGGCGAAGCCCTCGGGGGGCAGGGGGGAGCCGGTCGACCCGATCGAGTGCAGGGCCGAAAGGCCGGCGTCGCGGGCCGGCTCGACCCCGGCCTTCATGCTGGCCAGGACGAACGCGGCGCTGGTCCCCAGGTAGGTCATCTGGCTGCGCTCGGCGAAGCGCCACAGGGTTCCCATGTCCGGGTGGCCCGGGCTGCCGTCGTACAGCACCACCGTCGAGCCGAGCAGCAGGCCGCCGACCAGGAAGTTCCACATCATCCAGCCGGTGGTGGTGAACCAGAAGAACCGGTCGGCCGGCCCAAGGTCCAGCTGCAGCGAGATGGACTTCAGCAGCTCGAGGGCGATCCCGCCGTGGCCGTGGACGATCGCCTTTGGCAGCCCGGTTGTGCCCGAGGAGTACAGCACCCACAGCGGATGGTCGAAGGCCACCGGCTCGAATGCCAGCGCGGCCCCGGATCCCTCCTCCAGCAGCCGGTCCCAGGCCACAGTGCCGTTCCCGGAGGCCGGGGCGTGGTCGCCTCGACCCGGCGGAACCTCCCGGCCGGAGCCGCCGACGAGGACGGTGGCCCTCAGGGTCGGGAGCCGCCGGCGGATCTCGGCCAGGGCGTCGCGCCGGTCGTGCCAGGCGCCGCCGTAGCGGTAGCCGTCGACCGCGACCAGCACCTTGGGCTCGATCTGGGCGAAGCGGTCGACCACGCTGGAGACGCCGAACTCGGGGGCGCAGCTCGACCAGATCGCCCCGATGCTCGCCGTGGCCAGCAAGGCGATCACCGTCTCGGGCACGTTGGGCAGGTAGGCGACGACCCGGTCGCCCTTGGCGACCCCGAGCCGGCGCAGCCCGGCCGCGACCGCCGCCACCCGCCGGCCCAGCTCGGCGTAGCTGATCGTGCCCAGCTCGCCGGCCTCGTTGCCGAACAGCAGCGCCGGGTGGTCGTCGTGGCGGCGCAGCGACAGCTCGGCGTGGTTGAGGGTCGCCCCGGGGAACCAGCGCGCCCCCGGCATCCGCCGCTCGGCCAGCGCCGGGGTGGGAGCCGGCCCGCCGACCTCGAAGAACTCCCAGATCGAGGTCCAGAACCCGTCCAGGTCCTCCACCGACCAGCGCCACAGCTCGTCGTAGGATGCGAACCGCAGCCCTCGCCGGTCACCTAGCCAGTGCAGGTAGCGGGTGATGTTCGCGCGCTCGACCCGCTCCGGCGACGGCTCCCAGATCGGCTCGACGCCCACCAGCGGTCCCCCTTCCTCGGGCTGGTCCGGGGCCCGGGGCCGGTCCGGGCTCCCCGGGGACGCTACACCCGCACCCGGCCGCCGATCCGGGGTCACCGTCCGGGAATGCCCGGGGGGCGGCGGCTGTTCGGTGCGGCAAGCGACATGGTAATCATGTAAGCGGAGGCTCGATGGCGACCACCACACGGCGGCCGTGGCTGCGCCCGCCCCAGCTGCGGACCCTGGAGGACCAGGGCGAGCGGCACGCGACCTGGCTCGAGCTGTTCTTCGACCTGGTGTTCGTCATCTCGATCGCCGAGGTCGTCCATACCCTCGAGGACTACCACACCCTGAGCGACTTCCTGGGCACGGCCGGCCTGTTCGTGGCCGTCTGGTGGGCCTGGGTCGGTTACACCGTCTACGCCGACCGGTTCGACACCGACGACCTGCTGCACCGGGTCCTGGTCCTGGCCGGGATGGTGGCCGTCATCGCCATGGCCCTCAGCATCCACGACGCCCTGCACGGCGGGGCGGCCCGGTTCGCCCTGACCTTCGTGGCCGTCCGGGGCATCGTGCTGC
Organism: Actinomycetes bacterium; assembly: GCA_030152105.1. The sequence continues at coordinate 791 of JASLIH010000600.1, read as the reverse complement.
TGCTCAACGCCCGCGCCCGGCGCCATGCGGCCGCGGCCCGGCCCCTGCTCAACCTGTACCTGGTGGTGTTCTCCATCGGGGCGTCGCTCTGGCTGGTCTCGGTGTTCGTGCCCGAGCCGGCCCGGTACGTGCTCTGGGGGGTGGCGCTGACCATCGAGCTGTCCGCCCCCTGGGTCGGGCGCCACCAGATCGCCAAGGCCCCGATCCACGCCAGCCACCTGGTCGAACGGTTCGGCTTGTTCACCCTGATCGTGCTCGGGGAGTCGGTGATCTCGGTCGCTCAGGGCGCCGCCGACGTCGACTGGACCGTGCGGGCGCTGGCCGCCGCCGTCGGCGGCTTCGTGGCCGTGGCCTGCCTGTGGTGGCTGTACTTCGACCGCATCGACGACGGCGCCATCCGCAGCGTGCTCCAGGGGCTGGTCTGGAACTACGCCCACCTGCCCCTGCTGGCCGGGCTGGTCTCGGTGGCGGTCGGCACCGAGTACGCGGTGGTCGAGGCGGCCGCCGGCCGGCTGCAGCGGTCGACCGCCCTCGCCCTTGGGGGCGGGACGGCGCTCTACCTGCTCGCTACCGTGGTGGCCGGCCTGGCCGTCCGGCGCACCACCGACCGGATGCGGTGGCTGGGACTGGGCGCGGCCGCCCTCGCCCTGGCCATCGGGCTGGTCTGGCCGCTCGGGTTCCCCGCCGGGCTGCTCGTGGCCCTCGACCTGATGCTGATCGTGCTCGTCGCCGTGGAATCCGCCGGCCGGCTCCGGGCCGAGCCGACCGTCGGGAACGCCGGCCCGCTCTAG
>JASLIH010000555.1 GCA_030152105.1 Actinomycetes bacterium | reverse complement strand
GTCGGCCATGGTCAGGGCGTCGGCCTCGCGCAGGTCGATCTCGTGCTGGCTGGGGGCGATCTCGTGGTGGGACTGCATCACCGAGATGCCCATCCGCTCCAGCATGGCGATGGCGATGCGGCGGAAGTCCTGGGACAGGTCGAGGGCGGTCTGGTCGAAGTACGACCCGATGTCCAGCGGCCGGCCCGTCTCGGCGTCGCCGAACAGGAAGAACTCCAGCTCCGGGGCCACGTAGACGGTGAACCCGCGGGCCGCCGCCCGTTCCAGGTTGCGCCGCAGCACCCAGCGCGGGTCGCCGTCGAACGGCTCACCTTCAGGGGTCAGCACGTTGCAGAACATCCGGGCCACGCCGCCGTCGCCCCGGCCCGGCAGCACCTGGAAGGTGCCCGGGTCGGGCTTGGCCACCATGTCGGCCTCCTGGACCCGGGCGTAGCCCTCGATGGCCGAGCCGTCGAACTCCATGCCCCGCTCGAAGGCGCCCTCGAGCTCGGCCGGGGTGATGGCGAACGACTTGAGGAACCCGAGCACGTCGGTGAACCACAGGCGGATGAAGCGGACGTCGCGGTCCTCGACGGTCCGAAGCACGTACTCCTGCTGCTTGTCCATGGCCCGGCGATGCTAGCAGGCCGGCGTCCAGGCGGCGGCGATGCGGGCGGCCAGCTCGCCGAGGCCAAGCAGCAGCCGGGATCCGCCTGGGCCGTCGACCGGCGGGTGGGTTAGCCGGCCCGCGCTGCTACCCTGAGCCCATGGAGCGGCTGCGGCTCGCGGGGGCGCAGATCAACCCGGTCGTCGGGGACCTCGACGGCAACGTCGAGCGGGTGCTGGCCGCCTACACCGAGGCGGCCGGGCTCGGCGCCCACCTGGTGGTGTTCCCCGAGCTGGCGCTCACCGGCTACCCGCCCGAGGACCTGGTCTTCAAGCCGTCGTTCCTGGCCGCCAGCCGGGCCGCCGTCGAGCGGGTCGCCGCCCAGGTCGGCGAGGCCGCGGCCGTCGTCGGGTTCGTGGAGCCGACCCACGCCGGCCCGGCCAACGCCGCCGCCCTCTGCCACCGGGGCCGCGTGCTCGGCGTCTACCGCAAGGTCCTGCTGCCCAACTACGGCGTGTTCGACGAGGAGCGCTACTTCGTCCCCGGGACCGAGGTGCTGCTGGCCAGCTTCGGCCGGGTCGAGGTGGCGGTGACCATCTGCGAGGACCTGTGGTTCCCGTGGGGGCCGATGGCCACCGCGGTGGCCGCCGGGGCCGAGGTCGTGGTCAGCCTCAACGCCTCCCCCTACCGGCTGGAGAAAGGCGAGCGGCTCCACCCGATGCTGGCCACCAGGGCGGCCGACCACGGCGCCCACCTGTTCTACGTCGCCCAGACCGGCGGCCAGGACGAGCTGGTCTTCGACGGCCAGAGCGCCTACATCGACCCCCAGGGGCGCCTGCTGGCCAAGGCGGGCGCCTTCACCGAGGAGCTGCTGGTGGTCGACCTGGCCCTCGAGGAGGGGGCCACGGCCCGGCTGTCGGAACGCCCCCGGCGGGCCCCGGCCACCGACCCGCGGCCGGCCCTTGAGGTCAACCGGGTGCGGGTCACTGACCGCCTGGCCGACCCCGGCCCGCCGGTGGAGCGCCGTCTGGCGCGGCCGCTCGGGACCGAGGAGGAGGTCTACCGGGCGCTGGTCTGCGCCACCCGCGACTACGTGACCAAGAACGGCTTCGACACCGTCCACATCGGCCTGTCCGGCGGCATCGACTCCAGCCTGGTCGCGGCCGTCGCCGCCGACGCCCTCGGCCGCGACCGGGTCGTCGGGGTGGCCATGCCGTCCAGCTTCTCCTCCGCCCACAGCCTGACCGACGCCCGGGCGCTGGCCGCCAACCTCGGCATCCGGCTGCTGGTCCTGCCGATCGCCGAGCCGGTCGAGGCGTTCCTGGGCGTGCTCAAGGAGCCGTTCGCCGGCACCGAGCCCGGCCTGGCCGAGGAGAACCTCCAGGCCAGGGTCCGGGGCACCCTGCTCATGAGCCTGTCCAACAAGTCCGGCAGCCTGGTCCTGACCACCGGCAACAAGTCGGAGCTGGCGGTCGGCTACTGCACCCTGTACGGCGACATGGCCGGCGGGTTCGCGGTCATCCGGGACGTCCCCAAGACCCTCGTCTACGCCCTCTGCCGCTGGCGCAACGGCGCCGGCGTGGTCATCCCCCAGTCGGTCCTGGACAAGCCCCCGTCGGCCGAGCTGCGGCCCGGCCAGCTCGACACCGACTCCCTGCCCCCCTATGAGGTCCTCGACCCGATCCTCGAGGCCTACATCGAGGACGACGCCAGCGTCGACGAGCTGGTCGCGGCCGGGTTCGACCGCGACACCGTGGCCGCCGTCGTCCGCCTGGTCGACGGCGCCGAGTACAAGCGCCGCCAGGCCCCGCCCGGCCCCAAGATCACCGGCCGCTCCTTCGGCAAGGACCGCCGCCTCCCCATCACCAACCGCTTCCGCCACGCCACCCGGGCGGCTCGCCAGGAGGGCGACCCATGACCTTCATCGACACGATCCCCGAGGACGACGCCGAGGGGGCGACGGCGGACTGGTACACGGCCGATCGCGAGCGGTTCGGCTACCTGCCCAACTACACCAAGGTGTTCGGCCACCGGCCGGCCGTCTATGCCGCCTGGAAGCAGCTGAGTGGGGCCATCGTCGGCGCCATGGGCCCGCGCCGCTACGAGCTGGCCACCCTGGCCGCGGCCAGGGTCCTGCGCTCCAGCTACTGCGCCCTGGCCCACGGCAAGATCCTGGCCGAGAAGTTCCTCGGCCCGGAGACGACACGGGCGGTGGCCGACGGCGACGCCATCACCGTCCTCGACCCGGTCGACGCCGAGATCGTCCGGTTCGCCACCCTGGTCACCCGCGACGCCGCCGCCGTCACGGCCAAGGACGTCGACCGCCTGCGGGCCGTCGGCCTGTCGGACGAGGACATCCTCGACGTCACCCTGGCCGTGGCCGCCCGCTGCTTCTTCAGCACCGTCCTTGAGGCCCTCGGGGTCCAGCCCGACCCGGCCTTCAAGGCCCTCGACCCGGACCTGCGCGCGGCCCTGACCGTCGGCCGTCCCATCGCGGAGGCTTGAGCGCCGCCCACGTGGCACACTTGGGGGGTCCAGGAGACCCGCGGGGCGGGCTCCGAGGAGCGCTGAAGGAGGCCGCCATGCCGGTGACCCCTGCCGACCTCGCTGTGTGGAAGCAGCGGAGGCAACGGTTCGTGATGCTGACCGCCTACGACGCGCTGACCGCGCGCGTGCTCGACGAGGCGGGGATCCCCCTGCTGCTGGTGGGCGACTCGGTCGGAAACAACGTGCTCGGCTACGACACCACCATCCCGGTGACCATGGAGGAGGCGCTGGTCTTCACGGCGGCGGTGGCCCGTGGGGCCCGCAACGCCCTGGTGGTGGCCGACCTGCCGTTCGGGGCCTACCAGGCCTCACCGGTCGAGGCCGTGTCCAACGCGGCCCGGCTGGTCAAGGCGGGGGCCAACGCCGTCAAGCTGGAGGGCGGGCGCCGCTCGGCCAAGGCGGTGCGGCGGATGACCCAGGCCGGCATCCCCGTGATGGGACATCTCGGCTACACCCCCCAGTCGGCCAACGCCTTCGGCCGCAAGGTGGTCAGGGGCCGCGGCCAGGAAGGGGACGAGCTGCTGGCCGACGCCATGGCCCTCCAGGAGGCCGGCGCCTTCTCCATCGTGCTGGAGGCGATCCCGGCCGAGCTGGGGACACGGCTCACCGAGGCCGTCGAGGTGGCCACCATCGGGATCGGCGCCGGTCCCGGCGTCGACGGCCAGGTGCTGGTCATCACCGACCTGCTCGGGCTGACCCCCGACCCGACCCCGCGCTTCGTCAAGCGCTACGCCGATCTTCGGGCGATCCTCACCGAGGCGGCCGGGCGGTTCGCCAAGGACGTGGCCGAGGGCCACTACCCGGGACCAGAGCACCAGTACCACTGACCGCCGAAGATCTCCTCCCCCGGAACCAGGGTCGTCGACGGCCGCCAGGTGCCCGAGGTCGGCACCTGGGAGATCGACCCGTCCCACCAGTCGTTCGAGTTCGCCAGCTCGATCGACACCCAGGACGACACCCGCGACGCCCACATGCGCTCCAACGACTTCTTCGGCGTCGAGGACCACCCGACGATCAGCTTCCGCAGCACCGGGGTCCGGCCCGACGACGGCGAGACCCACTGGAAGGTCGACGGCGAGCTCACCATCAAGGGCACCACCCGCCCGGTCACTGTCGAGGTCGAGTTCCTCGGCGCCGCGATCGACCCATGGGGCAACCAGAAGATCGGCTTCTCGGGCCTCATCCCCGAGGTCAACCGCGAGGACTGGGACCTCAAGTGGAACGCCGCCCTGGAGACCGGCGGGTTCCTGCTGTCCAGCAAGGTCCGGCTGGAGATCGAGGCCGAGCTGGTCAAGAATTGACATCCTCCCCGCCCTTCAGGGCGGGGATTCCTGGCCAGGTTCATGCGGCACCGGCCAAGGTGGTTCCTGCTTCACCGGGAACCGCCAGGGTCGCCCCTGGTCTAACACTCCCTCCACAGGCAGCAACGGAGCGTCCCTCCGCCAGGATGTTGTTCGCCGCGTTCACGTCGCGGTCGTGGGTCGCATTGCACGTTGGGCAGGTCCAGGTGCGAACGTTGAGGCCCTCACTGCCCTTCGGCCCGGTCTGCCCACCGCATGCCGAGCACAATTGGCTCGACGGGTACCAGCGGTCGACCTTCACGAGGGTTCGTCCGTACCTGTCGGCCTTTTCGGCGAGCATTGCCGTGAACTGCCCCCAGCCCGCGTCCTTCACGCTCTTGGCTAGCTTGCTCCGTCCGAGGGCCACCGGGTTGAGTGTCTCCATGTAGACCACTTGGTTGTCGCGGATCAGCCTCGTGGAGAGCTGCTGGTGGAAGTCCCGACGCGCATCGGCCACCCGGACGTGCTGGCTGGCCAGCCGCCGCCTTGCCTTCTCGCGGTTCTTGCTGCCCTTGTGCTTGCGGCTCATCGCCCGCTGCGACCGGCGCAGGGCCTTCTCGCGCTGCCGCAGCCAGCGCGGGTTGGCGATCTTCTCCCCCGTGGACAGCGCTGCGAAGGCCGTGAGGCCGAGGTCGATGCCGACCTCCCGACCGGCCCGCGGGAGCGGCTGGCGGTTGACCTCCACGACAAACGAGGCGTGGTACCGGCCAGCGCCGTCCAGCGTGACCGTCACCGAGCTTGGTTCGCTCGGCAGGAGGCGCGACCAGCGCACCCGCACGTCCCCGATTTTCGGCAGCCGCAGCCGACCGCTCGGCAGGACGTGGAAGCGGCCAGCACGGGTGACCCGGATCGCCTGGTCGTGGCGCTTGCTCTTGAACTTCGGTTTCCTCACCTTGAGCTTGGCCTTCTCGCCCCGCGCCCGTGCAGCCTTGACCTCGGCCACAGCGCGGAAATAGTTCCGGTAGGCACGGTGTAGGTCCGCAAGCGACTGTTGCAGCACCACCGCCGACACCTCGCCCAGCCAGGCTCGCTCCGGGGTCTGCTTGGCCAAGGTGAGGCGACGCGATAGCTCGGCGTCCGAGGGGTACGGCAGCCCCGCCGTGTGGGCATTCTCCCGCAGCCGCAAGCCGTCGTTGTAGACGACCCGGCCGCAGCCGAACGCGCGGGCGAGGGCTTGGCGCTGGCC
>JASLIH010000539.1 GCA_030152105.1 Actinomycetes bacterium | reverse complement strand
CGCTGGTTCGAGCGACTCGCCCGCGAGGCCGGCCTGCCCAAGATCCGGCTGCATGACGTGCGCCATAGCTACGCGACGGCGGCGCTTGCTGCCGGCGTGCCCGCCAAGGTCATCAGCGAGCGTCTCGGCCACGCCAACATCGCCATCACCATGGACACCTATAGCCACGTCCTGCCCGGCATGGACGAGCGCGCGGCCAGCGTCGTGGCCCGGCTGATTCTTGACAACGAGCCGCCCGGCGAGGCCGCCCGTTGACAAAGCGTTGACAACGCGCCGCCAGGCGGCCCGAGGAAAGGAAGGAGGGAAGCGCGAAACCGCTGCTTACGGTGAGGGTGACCGAGGGGACTCGAACCCCCGACCTTCGGGACCACAACCCGACGCTCTAACCAACTGAGCTACGATCACCATGATGGGCGAGGGAAGGATACCGGGGCCGGCGGGAGTGTGGCCAGCGGGTGGGAGGTCGCGACACGGTGGGTGGATGGGGAACCTGATCCGGAGTGAGCGGCTGTGGCTTCGGCAGCTGGAGGCTGAGGAGGCGCGGGCGCTGCTGCAGGGGAGGGCGGACCCGGGGCGGCCGTGGATGGCCGGGTATCCGATGCAGGGGACGCTGATCGCGGTCGAGGCGTTCGTGCGGGCGGTCGACAACGGGGCCGACCCGGGCGCCTACGGGGTCTACCAGCTGGTCCGGTCGGGGGACGACCTGGTGGTGGGGGACATCGGCTTCCACGGGCCGCCCACCCTGGGGGGGTCGGTGACGGTCGGGTACGGGCTGGCCCCGGGGGCCCGGGGGGTGGGGTATGCGACCGAGGCGCTGCGGGCGGTGGCCGCCTGGGCGCTGGAGCAGCCGGAGGTGGTGGCGGTCGAGGCCGACACGACCCATGCCAACCTGCCCTCGCAGCGGGTGATGGAGCGGGCCGGGATGCGGCTCTACGACACCAGCGACCAGCTGCGTTTCTACCGGCTTCCTTGAGCGGCGGCCGGCGGGCGTGGTTCCATGCCCACCCGCCGCCAGAGAGCCGCGAGAAGGGAGCTCACCGGATGCGCATTGTCCTGCTCGGCCTGCCCGGGGCCGGCAAGGGGACCCAGGCCGGCCGGATCGTCGACCGGTTCGGGGGCGTCCACATCGCCACAGGCGACATCCTCCGCTCCAACGCCGAGCGAGGCACCGAGCTGGGCCGGACCGCCAGCCGGTACATGGACCAGGGCGACCTGGTGCCCGACGAGGTCATGATCGACATGGTGCTGGAGGGGATGGGGGAGGGCGACTGCGCCAAAGGCTTCGTGCTCGATGGGTTCCCGCGAACCGTCCCCCAGGCCGAGGCCCTCGAGCGGAGGCTGGAGGAGCTGGGCTGCCCCCTTGACGCGGTGGTCAGCTTCGAGATCGACGAGGGCGAGTTGCGCGACCGGCTGGCCGGGCGGGCCGAGGAGCAGGACCGGGCTGAGGACGACGACGAGGGCGCGATCCGGCGCCGGCTGGAGCTGTTCGAAGGCGAGACCGAGCCTCTGCTCGACTTCTACGAGGGACGGAGCCTGCTGGCCAGGGTCGACGCCAAGGGCGACCTGGACGAGGTCACCGAGCGGATCGCGGCCGCCCTGGTCGGCCGCCACGGCCGCACGGGAGCGGCATGATCGCCCTGGTGACGGGCGCCTCCAGCGGGATCGGGGCGGCCACGGCGCGCCGGCTGGCGGCCGAGCCCGACACCCGGCTGGTGCTGGTGGCCAGGCGCCGCGAACGGCTCGACGAGCTGGCGGCGCAGGTCGGCGGGGCCACCGTGATCGCCGCCGACCTGCTCGACGACGCGACCCCGGCGCTGGTCGCCGACCGGGTCGCCGAGGAGCACGGACGCCTCGACCTGCTGGTCAACAGCGCCGGGGTCGGCGGGCGGGGGAGCTTCGCCGAGGGCGGCTGGCCCGAGGTCCGTCGGGTCATGGCGATCAACTTCGACGCCGTGGTGCGACTGACCGAGGCCCTGCTGCCGCTGCTGCGGCGCTCGGCCCCGAGCGGGGTGGTCAACATCGGCAGTGTCGCCGGCCGGGTGTCGCGGCCCCGGGTCGGGTCGTACTCGGCCAGCAAGTTCGCCCTGGCCGGCTGGACCGAGGCCGTGGCCATGGAGGAGGCGCGCCACGGCGTCCACATGAGCCTTGTCCAGCCCGGGTTCGTGCCAACCGAGGGCTTCCCCCAGCGGGAGCTCCTGGCCCGGCCCTGGACCCGCTGGATGCTCTCGACCGACGACAAGGTGGCCGAGACGATCCTCGACGTCTGGCGGAACTGCCGGCCCGAGGCGTACGTGCCCAGGCCCTACGGGCTGGTCCCGGTGGCCCGGGTGCTGCTGCCCGGCCTGTACCGCCGGGCGGTCGCCAGCGGCGCCTTCACGGCCACGCCCAAACGCTAGGCGTCCGCCCAGCGCAGCTCCAGCTGGCCGCCGGCGCAGGCGGCCAGGCGCTCGGCCTCGGCCTCGGCGGCGCGCCTGGCCCAGGCGGCCGGGGACCGGCGAACGGCTCGATGGTCACCTGAACGCGCCGGCCCTTGACCTCCTGGCGCCAGACGCCCTCCATGCGGCCCCCGACCAGCAGCACCGGCGACAGCCAGCCCTGGGGCCAGTAGACGCGGGCCTTGAACGGCCCCGGCAGCAGGTGCTCGGCCTGGAGGGTGGCGGTGACCACATACTGGTCGAAGGCGGGCAGCAGCCTGCGTGGTCCCAGCCGAGCGTGGCCGCAGGGGTGGTGGCCGCCACGGCTAGGCCAGCAGGGGCCGGAGGGCGTCCTCGATCTGGCCGGCGGTGACCGGACCCTCGTAGCGGGCTCGGATCACGCCGTCGCGGTCGATCACCAGCAGCCACGGCTCGGTGCTGAAGCCGT
>JASLIH010000530.1 GCA_030152105.1 Actinomycetes bacterium | reverse complement strand
AGGAACGGGGCACGATCCGGCGCTCGGATCGTTCGGGCGGTCGGTGATGCATACACCGCGGCGCCGGGAAACTGGGCGCCCGCGAGCCGCCCAGTTCGCCCCCCGGGCGGTGTATATACCGGGTGGAAGCGTCACGTGATGCGGAAGGAAGGCGCGCAGATGGTGACAGCCGCTCTGCTCTCACGGGCACGGGCCGGAGATGGCGAGGCGTTCCGGGAGCTGACAGGGCCGCACCGGCGGGAGCTGCAGGTGCACTGCTACCGGATGCTCGGATCCTTCGCCGACGCCGAGGACGCCGTCCAGGAGACGATGCTGGCCGCCTGGCAAGGCATCGGCGGGTTCACTGAGGAACGCGCCTCGCTGCGCACCTGGCTGTACAAGATCGCCACCAACCGGTGCCTCAACGCGCGCCGCGCAGCGAGCCGGCGCCCGGCCAGGGCGTGGGACGTGTCTCAGTTCGAACCGCCCGTGCCGACCCCGCGCGTTGAGGCACCGGTTGGTGGCGATCTTGTACAGCCAGGTGCGCAGCGAGGCGCGTTCCTCGGTGTACCCGCCGATGCCTTGCCAGGCGGCCAGCATCGTTTCCTGGACGGCGTCTTCGGCGTCGGCGAAGGATCCGAGCATCCGGTAGCAGTGCACCTGCAGCTCCCGCCGGTGCGGCCCGGCCAGCTCCCGGAACGCCTCGCCATCTCCGGCCCGTGCTCGTGAGAGCAGATCGGCTGTCATCATCCTGCGCGCCTTCCTTCCGCATCATGTGGCGCTTCCACTCGGTATATACACCGCGCGGGGGCGAACTGGGCGGCTCGCGGGCGCCCATCTTCCCGGCGCCGCGGTGTATGCATCACCGACCGCCCGAACGATCCGAGCGCCGGATCGTGCCCCGTTCCTGCTCCCCGGCCGACCGCGGAAGCCGGCGCACGAGCTGCCAGAGCCGGACCCGGCGGCCGACGCCGCTGCCGCAGGAGACGTGGTGATCAGGTCAGGAACGAAATGAGCGAACAGCGCACCGATTCTTACCACCCACGCCGCCTGCGGCGGCGATAGCTGACAACACCAATCAGAAGAAGGGGGAGCAGACCATGTTCATCTACGAAGACCTCATGAAAGCCATCCAGGATGACGCCCGGCGGGCCGGCGAACGAGACCGGCTGCTCCGCGAGGCACGGCGGGCTCGCAGGGCGCGCCGCCAGCGTCTGGTTCCCGCTGCCAGCCAACGCCGTCGCCGCCGCAGCTGGTCACCGCGCCGCTGGTGGCAGTTGCTCACTCGCCGGCCCTCGCGGGCCAGCTGACCAACCGCCCCACCTCGCCCATCGATCGATCGGAGGCACCCGTGTCCAAGTCGAGGCTCGCATCGGCCCTGGTGCTCGGGGCCCTGCTGGCGGCCACCAACCTGGCCGCCATGACCACCGTCGCCCACGCCCAAGCCACCGATGCGCCCACCGGCAAGCAGGCCACCCGGCGGCCACCTACCCAAACCCAGGTCGGGGAGTCCTGGCACCAGCGCCCGCCCACCATCAACCAGTCCGCTATCGCTGGCAATGCGCGGACGCCGCCCACCGAAGGCCAGGTCGGCGAGCCCTGGCACCTCCGGGTGCACCCGACGACTCCTCCGGCCCAGCCGGACGGCCAACCCAGCTGGCCGGTCGCGTCGCTAGCTGTGCTGACCGCTGCGCTGGCGCTGGCCGGCGTGCTCGCCGCCATGCGCGTAAGCCGGCGAGCCCGACCTCGCCTGACCGCCTGACCCCGCCACGATCAGCCACTCGATGGGGCTGCCGCGCCCACCCGGCAGCCCCATCACCCTGTCAGCAGCCATGGCTACGGCGATCCCGGCCGACCCATTGGCCGCTGCCCGGAAGCCTCGCCAGCTCGACCTTGAAGTACTCTGAGAGGGCGGCCGCCACTGTAGGCTAGACCTGGATTGGGAGATTCACCCCATCCCTGTGGCACTTACGGTGTCGCGCGACCAGCGGAAAGGCTGCTTAGCACAGCGCTCGGCCGTCCATCTCTGATAAGGATGAGGCCGCTGGTTCAAGTCCTGCCAGGCCCACAAAACCGGACCGTGACCAGCGGAAACGCTGGTCGCGGAGTGTTGAGATGGCGAGCCATCCGATGCATCCCGTTTGGGGATGAGATCTGGGGCGCTTCCCGTCCTGAGACGCTACAACGCATCTGAGCAGCGTCTTGTGTTCCCAGTGTCGCTGCCGTGGTCAGGATGGTCGGCTGCACAGCGGTGTCAGAACCCATCCCGGTGCTTTGGACCATCAGTTCGACTCGAGGAAGCTGGTAGGACCAGCGCGATCGCCGGTCGATGGTTCCGCGCTGCTGCAGGTGTGGGCCTGCACAGCGGTCAAAGACCGCATCACTGTAGCCTGAGCCACACAGTTGATAGGTGCCTTGCATGCCAGGAGGGGCGGGTTCGGCCCGCCCCTCCTGGAGTTTCCTCCGAGGGTGCTCAGCTGGTGAAGTGCCCGCCGAAGATGTCGGAGTTGCCGAAGGTGGCCGGGCAGTCGGCGTTGGGCGCCGGCGTGGGCAGGGGACTGGCAGTAGTCAGGGACTGGCGATAGGCGTCCACCGCTGGGCAGTCGGCCGCGTTGCGCACGTCGACGTAGGTCGCCACCGCGAAGCCGTCGGCCGCGGCGGTGGTGTTGTAGTCGCCCAGGAACTCGCCGTTCAGGGCGTTGGCGCTGGAGGCTCGGGCGTCGCCTAGGCCACCGCGGTGGATGGTCGCCCACCCGGTTGGGGTTCCACCAGCCCCGATGGTGGCGTGCCGGACCACGGCCTGCATCGGCCTGGGGTTGGCGGTGGTGGTTTGCCATAGCGCCGCGAAGGCGTTGTAGGCAACCCACACCTGGGTGCCGTCTGGGGCGATGGCGATGGCCGGGTAGTCGGGTCGGTCGGCTGGCGCGGCGGCGTCTCTGGTGAACTTGAAGGTGTTGCCGCTATCGGTTGAGTAGGCCACCACCAGCTGTTCGTTGGGGCCGGGGCTGGTGTTGGTGTGGGTCGGTCCGTCGGTCCAGGTCACCACGACCTCGTTGCTGGCGCCGGCTCCGGTGGGCGCGCCGTTGGCGACATCGGCGGTGGGGAAGGTGCCGTTGCGGTTGCCGGCCACCCCGTCGAAGACGATGTCGCCGCTCACCGGGTCGACCAGGCCGCTTGGGGTGTACAGCGAGATTGGCCGGGGGCGCTCGAAGGTGGCGCCGCCGTCGGACGACTGGGCCATGAAGATGGCGTTCTGGGAGTGGATCCCGCCCTGCCAGAACACGTACAGCCTGCCGTTGGCGTCGGTGCGTAGCCAGCAGTCCTGGCGGCCGTTGCCGGTGATGTTGTTGGCGGCCTGGGTCAGCTGCCGCGAGGTCCAGGTGTCACCGCCGTCGGTGGAGCGTGCCACCTGGATGGCGACCGGGAGGGCGTTGGGGCTCTTCTCCTGGCCGCGGAAGGCCGCGACGCACACGTAGGTGTTGCCGAAGAAGGGGCTGGAGGCGGCGTTGTCGGCCCAGATCTGCTCGTGGTCGGAGAACAGCGCGGCGTTCTGCTTGGAGGCGATCACCGGGGCCAGCCAGGCGTCGGCGTTCCCGGCCGCAGCGGCGCGGGGGTTGTCGGTGCGGGAGACGGCGATGGCCTCAAAGCCCTTGAAGGTCTGCTCGGAGTGGTCGGCGCCGAAGTTGGCGGTGAGATTGGCGTAGTACAGGCGCGACCCGTTGGCCCAGGAGAACCTCCCAGGAGCCGGGTCGCCCGGCCCCCCAAGCCGCGGTCCAAACGACAGCGACGGGTCGCCGTCGGACACCAGCCCGCTCTCGAAGTACTTGGGGAGGGTGCCGATCGGGCCGACCTTGGGCACGCACGCCGCCGGCCCCAGGCAGTGCCGGGCGGACCAGCCGGTGTAGGTCGGCTGGGTCCAGCTGTTGCCGCCGTCGAAGGAGAAGTACACCCCCGAGGTCCCCACCCCTGCGGTGAAGGGGCAGGTGGTCGGGTCGCCGGCGTTGCACGCCTCGATGTCGATTTCGTCGTTGGCGCCGGCCGCGACCACCATCGGGTTGGACGCGTCGATCGCTACCGACGGCTCGTTCTGCTTGTTCTGCGCGAACGGCGATGGCGGGCTGCCCACCGAGACCAAGGTGTCGCCCTGGGCGAATGCTGGGGTCGCGGACAATACAAGCACGGCGGCTGCGACGGCCGCTGCGGTGCGGATTCGTCTGGCTTGCACGTGGTCCTCCCTGTAGGTCGGGATGCAGCCCTCCAAGTGCCAGGGCGCTCAGCTTGGGCGATCGGTGGCGGTGCCCGACTGTCCCGACCTACCCGCAAGTGTGCCGCCTGGCAAGCCGATGGCCTCCGGCGGCCGCCGTCGCCAGGCTGGTGAGCCCTCAGCATTAGTCGACCCCGGGTCTGTGCCATGGTTCATGGCCGCTGGTGTCGACACAAGGCGCGGGACGGGAGGCGAGGAACGACATGCCAGGTGGCCACGGTCTCTTTCTCACGAGAAGACCAAGCTGATTCGGGAACCTCTCAGGACTAGTAGCGTAAGCGTGGCCGCCGTCGTTACCCAATGCTGCATCCAGCGTATTGTGCTTGCCCGGCCGTGGAGATTGGGTCATCGTCGACGGCCGGGCCGGGTGACCGAGGCCAGGCCCGGCCAGGCACTGCCTGACGGCGGGCGGCGGACAGCGAGTACACACCATCCGTGTAGGACCTACGGACTCGTACGACCAGCACAAAGGCTGGATAGCATGGCGCTTGGCCATCCATCTCTGATAAGGATGAGGTCCCAGGTTCAAGTCCTGGCAGGCCCACTACCAGCGGAAACGCTACCAGCAATGGCGTTCGGGCTCGGTTGGGCGCCGTACACCGGATGACACCTCATAAC
>JASLIH010000491.1 GCA_030152105.1 Actinomycetes bacterium | reverse complement strand
GCGGCCGGCGACATCGCCGACCACCTGGAGGGCCTCGACGTTGCTCGGGGTGTCGCGGAGGCGGCGCTTGTGGACGATGGCCAGGTCGGCGTGGACGTGCTGGGCGAAGCGCTCGGCCACTTTCACGCGGCCGGCGTCGGGCGAGACGATGACGACGTCGTCGCCGAGGTTGGCGAGCACCCAGTCGGTCAGCACCGGCATGGCCGTCAGGTGGTCGACCGGCCCGTCGAAGAACCCCTGGATCTGCCCGGAATGCAGGTCAATGGTGATCAGCCGGTCGGCCCCGGCGGTGTCCAGCATGTCGGCCACCAGCTTGGCCGTGATCGGCTCGCGGCCCCGGCCCTTCTTGTCCTGGCGCGAGTAGCCGTAGTAGGGGACGACCGCGCTGATCCGCTTGGCCGAGGCCCGCTTGAGGGCGTCGATCATGATCAGCTGCTCCATGATCCGCTCGTTGACCGGGGAGCTGTGGGTCTGGATCACGAACGCGTCGGTGCCGCGCACGCTCTCCCCGAAGCGGGTGTAGGTCTCGCCGTTGGCGAAGTCGCGGACCTCGACCGAGCCGCACTCGATCCCGAGGTGGCCGGCCACCTTACCGGCCAGCTCCTTGCTGGCCCGACCCGCGAACAGCATCAGGTGCCTGCGACCAAGCGCCTCCACCTGCTTGGGCGTCACACCGTTGCTCACCGTCGCCTCCCCGTCACTCCCTGGTCTTCTGCCGGCGGCGCCTGGCTGCCCAGCCCTCGATCGTCCGCTGGTCGGAGCGTTCGATGGCGAGGGCGTCGGGCGGTACGTCCTTGGTGATCGTCGAACCGGCGGCGGTCTGGGCCCCGTTCCCGACCGTCACGGGGGCTACCAGCATGGTATCGGATCCGATGAAGGCGCCGTCGCCGACGGTCGTCCGGTGCTTGCGGGCGCCGTCGTAGTTGACGAACACGGTGCCGGCGCCGACGTTCGCCCCGGCGCCGATGTCGGCGTCGCCGACGTAGGTGAGGTGCGGCACCTTTGACCCGGGGCCGACCACCGAGTTCTTCACCTCGACGAAGGTGCCGGCCTTGGAGCCCTCCTCCAGCTGGGTGCCGGGGCGCAGGGAGGCGAACGGGCCGACCACCACCCCCCGGCCGATGGCCGAGGACAGGGCGACGGCCTGGGTGACGGTGGCGTCGTCGCCGACGGTGCAGTCGACCAGGCGCACGTTGGGCCCGAGCCGGCAGCGGGCCCCGACCCGGGTCCCGGCCTCCAGGAAGGTGAGGGGGGCCAGCACGGTGTCCTGGCCGACCTCGACGTCGGCGTCGACGAAGGTGGTCGCCGGGTCGGTGACCGTCACCCCGCCCAGCATCAGCCGCTCCAGCAGCCGGCGGCGCAGCAGCGCCTCGGCCGCGGCCAGCTCGACCCGGTCGTTGACCCCCCTGGCCTCCTCCTCGGGCCCCTCGGCGGTGGCCACCCGGCCCCCGAGGGCCAGGACCTGGGGCACCAGGTCGGGCAGGTAGTACTCGCCCTGGTCGTTGTCCGGCCGCAGCGCCGCCAGGCCGTCGAGGGCGGGGCGGCGGAACACGTACATGCCGGCGCCGACCTCGCGGAGCTGGCGCTGGGCGGGGGTGGCGTCGCGCTCCTCGACCATCCCGGTGACCGCCCCCTCGGGGTCGCGCAACACCCGGCCGTAGCCCGTCGGGTCCGCGAGGGTGCAGGTGAGCAGGGTGGCGGTCGCCCTGGCCGAGCGGTGGGCCTCCAGCAGCCCCTCCAGCAGCTCGGCCGAGACCAGCGGGGTGTCGCCGGACAGGACCAGCACGTCGCCGTCGCCCTCCAGCAGCGGCACGGCGGTGGCCAGGGCGTCGCCGGTGCCCCGCTGGGCGGCCTGGACGGCGAAGGAGACCGGGCCCAGGTCGAACCCGTCGACGGCCTCGGTGACCTGGTCGGCGCCGTTGCCGACGACCACAACGGTCCGGTCGGCCTTGAGCGGGGCCGCGGCCGCCAGCACGTGCCAGAGCAGCGGCCGGCCGGCGACCGGGTGCAGCGGCTTGGGCAGGGCCGAGCGGAAGCGCTTGCCTTCCCCGGCGGCGAGCACGACAACGGTCAGGCTCTCGCCCATCGGGTCCCCCGTTCCTCGACGATCCTCGGAGCTGGCGGGCAAGGACTCGAACCTTGACCTGACGGCTCCAAAGGCCGCCGTGCTGCCATTACACCACCCGCCAGGGCTGGTCCCGAGGTTACCCGAAGGTGACGCCCGGGACCGGCCCGCGGGCGACCTCGACCCGGGCGAAACCGGACCGGACAGCCCTGGCCACCTGGGTGGCCTGGTCCTCGTCGGCGCACAGGCCGAGCATCGTCGGGCCGCTGCCGCTCATGATCGCCCCGAGGACGCCGGCCTCCAGCAGCCGCTGCTTGGACCTGGCCAGGCCGGGGAGCAGGTCGAAGGCGGCCGGCTCCAGGTCGTTGTAGAGGGCCAGCCCGACCCGCCGGACGTCGCCGGCGGCCAGGGCGGCCAGCAGGTCGTCGGGCCAGCGGCCCTCCAGCGGGGTGGCCAGGCCGAGCTCGTCGAAGCGGCCGTAGACGTCCTCGGTGGCCAGGCGCTCGTGGTCGATGCCAACGACCCACCAGGTGCTGCCCTTGCCCGGCACCTCGCGGATCTTGTCGCCGCGGCCGGTGGCCACGGCCGACCCGCCGGCGATGCAGAAGGGCACGTCCGAGCCGACCTCGGCGGCCATGGTGTGGAGGTTGACCGCCGGCAGGTGCAGGCCCCACAGCCGGTCGAGGGCGATCAGGGCGGCCGCCCCGTCGGCGCTGCCCCCGCCGAGGCCGGCCGAGATCGGGATGCCCTTGCGGAGCCGGAAGCGGGCCCCGGGAAGGTCCCGGGAGCGCCGCGCCAGCTCGCGGGCCGCGACCAGGACCAGGTTGGTCTCGGCGGGGGGCAGGGCGCCGCCCTCGACCTCCAGGCCGAGGCCCTCGGGCACGACCTCGACCTCGAGCTCGTCCCAGATGGCGATCGACTGGAGCACCGAGACGACCTCGTGGTAGCGGCCGTCGGCCCGCACCGGCCCGACGTACAGGCCCAGGTTGACCTTGGCCGCGGCCCGGGCCCGCAGCGCCGTTGGGGACGCGTCGGATGGCTGGCGTTGCGAACTGGCCACGAGCGTCCCTCCCCGACGTCGATGCCCGGGCATGGTAGCCGTGGCCGGGGATCGGTTCAAAAGCGACTCTGGACCTGCTGGGCCAGGGCGGCGAATTCCTCGACGCCGAGCCGTTCGGCGCGAAGGCTGAGGTCGACGCCGGCGGCCCGTCCCAGGGCCTCGACCCCGGCCGCGTCCAGGCCGAGGCCGCGCAGGGCGTTGCGCAGGGTCTTTCGCCGCTGGCCGAAGGCGGCGTCGACGACCCGGCCGAGCTCGGCCTGGTCGACCCCGGCCGCCGCCGGGTGCTGGCGGCGGGTGACGCCGAGCAGGACCGAGTCGACGCGCGGCTCGGGCACGAACACGTGCCGGCTGACCGGGGACAGGACGCGGGCGGTGGCCTGGGCGGCCAGCTTGGCGCTGGGGGCGCCGTAGGCGGCGGACCCGGGCGCGGCGGCCAGCCGCTCCCCGACCTCGCGCTGCACCATGACCACCAGGTGGCCGATGGCCGGGGCCTCGGCCAGCACCTTGAGGACCAGGGTGGCGGCGATGTTGTAGGGCAGGTTGGCCACCAGCCGCCCGGCCGCCGGGGCGAGGGCGGCCAGGTCGACCCGGAGGGCGTCGGCCACCTCGACCCGGACCAGAGGGTCGTCGCCGAGCACCTCGGCCAGGGCCGGGAGCAGGCGCGGGTCGGCCTCGACGGCCACCACCGCCGCCCCGGCCTCGCGCAGGGCCAGGGTCAGGCTGCCCAATCCCGGCCCCACCTCAAGCACCGTCTCCCCGGGCTCGATCCCGCCGAGGCGGGCCACCTTGCGGGCGGTGTTGGGGTCGGCCAGGTAGTGCTGGCCGAGGGCCTTGCTGGGGCGCAGGTCGTGGGCGGCCAGCAGCTCGCGCACCCGCCCCGGGGTCAGCAGGGGCCGCGGCGGGAGGTCAGCCACGGCCGTCGAGGGCGAGGCCGAAGGCCTCGGCCGCCGTGGCCGTGGTCCGTTCGGCCACCCGCTCGACCGGGACCCCGTGGACCTCGGCCACGGTCTGGGCGGTGACCGCGACCCGGCCGGGCCGGTTGGGCCGGCCCCGGTAGGGGTGGGGGGAGAGGAACGGGCTGTCGGTCTCCAGCACCATCCGCTCCAGCGGGACCACGGCGCAGGCGGCCCGCAGCCCGGGGGCGTTGCGGAAGGTGACCGTGCCCGCGAACGACACGTACCAGCCGGCCTCGACCACCCGGGCGGCGGCCCGCTCGTCGCCGGCGAAGCAGTGGAAGACGACCCTCGGCGGCGCCCCCTCGCCGTCCAGGACGGCCAGCACGTCGGCCATGGCCTCGCGGCAGTGCACCACCAGGGCCTTGTCGAGCTCGCGGGCCAGGCGCACGTGGGCCTCGAAGGCGGCCCGCTGGAGGTCGCGGGGCGAGTTGTCGTAGTGATAGTCGAGGCCGGTCTCCCCCACCCCGACCACCACCTCGGCGGCCAGCAGCTGGCGCAGCTCGTCGAGCGCCGCCTCGGTGAAGGTGTCGGCGTCGTGGGGGTGGACCCCGGCGGTGGCCGACACCTGAGGCAGCCGGGCCGCGTTGGCCGCCGCCTGGCGGCTGGAGGCGAGGTCGACCCCGACGTCGACCAGGTGCCCGACCCCCTCGGCGAGGGCCCCGGCGACCACCTCGTCCGGCGTCGGCTCGAGCAGGTGCAGGTGGCAGTGGGTGTCGACGAGCATGCGGCTGAGCATGCCACAGCCCCCGGGCTGCCGTAGATGTCGTTTACGGCGAAGATGTGATGACTCTGCGTAAGTTGACCAGATAGCGTCATTCGATGCGCTGGCGTCGGCTTGCATCCATCTGCGCGCTCGCGCTCCTGGGAACGCTGCTGTCAGCGCCCGCGGCCCGCGCGTCGGTCCTGCCCACCGGCTTCTCGGAGTCGGTCGTGTGGAGCGGGCTCACCAACCCGACCAACATCGAGTTCGCCGCCGACGGCCACATCTTCGTGGCCGAGAAGAGCGGCCTCATCAAGGTGTTCGACAGCCAGGCCGACCCCACCCCGGACGTCTTCGCCGACCTGCGCGCCAACGTCCACGACTTCTGGGACCGGGGCATGCTGGGCCTGGCCGTGCATCCCAACTTCCCGGCCAGCCCGTACGTCTATGTCCTCTACACCTATGACGCCCCTGTCGGCGGGACCGCGCCGACCTGGGGCGACGCCTGCGCCAACCCGCCGGGAGCGACCGGCGACGGCTGCGTGGTCTCGGGGCGGCTGTCGCGCCTGACCGCCGCCGGCAACCAGATGACCGGTCCCGAGCAGGTGCTCGTCAACGACTGGTGCCAGCAGTACCCGAGCCACTCCGTCGGCGACCTGGCCTTCGGGGCCGACGGGGCCCTGTACGTGACCGCCGGCGACGGGGCCAGCTTCAACTTCGCCGACTACGGCCAGGACGGCAGCCCGGTCAATCCGTGCGGCGACCCGCCGGGCGGCGTCGGCGCGGTCCTGACCCCGCCCACGGCCGAGGGGGGCGCCCTGCGCAGCCAGGACCCGCGCACCCCCGCCGACCCGGCCACCCTCGACGGGAGCGTGCTGCGGCTCGACCCGAGCACCGGCGCGGCCATGGCCGGCAACCCGATGATCGGCTCCAGCGACCCCAACGCCCGCCGCGTCGTTGCCCACGGCCTGCGCAACCCGTTCCGCATGACCGTCCGGCCAGGCACCAGCGAGGTCTGGCTGGGCGACGTCGGCTGGAACACCCACGAGGAGCTCAACCGCATCGTCGCCCCCACCGCCGGGGTCACCAACTTCGGCTGGCCCTGCTACGAGGGGCCCGCGCGCCAGCCCGGCTATGACGGCCTCGACCTGAGTGTCTGCGAGAACCTGTACGCGGCCGGGACTGGCGCGGTCGCCGGCCCCTACTACTCCTACCCCCACGCCGGGCAGGTCGTGGCCGGCGAGACCTGCCCGACCGGCGGCTCCTCGACCGCCGGGGTCGCCTTCTACCCGGCCGCCGGCGGGCCGTACCCGGCCGCCTACCGAGGGGCCCTGTTCTTCGCCGACTACACCCGCGACTGCATCTGGGTGATGCGGGCCGGCGCCAACGGCCTGCCCGACCCGGCCAACCGGGCCACCTTCGCCGCCCAGGCCAGCAACCCGGTCGACCTGGAGGTCAACCCGGCCACCGGCGAGCTGTGGTACGCCGACTTCCAGGCCGCGGGCGCGGTCCGGCGGATCAGCTTCGCCGGCGCCAACACCCCGCCGACGGCGGTCGCCTCGGCCTCCCCGACGAGCGGGGCGGCCCCCCTCACGGTCGGCTTCAGCGGCGCCGGGTCGAGCGACCCCGACCCGGGAGCGACCCTGACCTACGCCTGGGACCTGGACGACGACGGCGCCTTCGACGACGCCGCCGGGGCCACCGCCAGCTGGACCTACCAGCAGCCGGGGACCTACACCCCGGAGCTGCGGGTGACCGACAACCTCGGGGCCAGCGACACCGACGCGGTGACCATCACCGCCGGCAACAGCCCGCCCACGGCCACCATCGCCAGCCCGTCCTCCAGCCTGCGCTGGAAGGTCGGCGACACGGTGAGCTTCTCCGGCGGGGCCACCGACGCCCAGAGCGGCACCCTGCCCGCCTCGGCCCTTTCGTGGTCGCTGATCCTCAACCACTGCGACAGCGGCGGCAACTGCCACCAGCACCCGGTCCAGAGCTGGCCGCAGGTGGCCTCGGGCAGCTTCAGCGCCCCCGACCACGAGTACCCGTCGTACCTGGAGCTGACCCTGACCGCCACCGACCCGGGCGGGCTCACCGACACCGACACCGTCCGGCTCGACCCCCAGACGGTCAACCTCACCTTCTCGACCAGCCCGAGCGGGCTCCAGCTGACGGTCGGGTCGGCCGCCCAGGCGACCCCGTTCACCCGCACGGTGATCGTCGGGTCCCGCAACTCGGTCAGCGCCCCCTCACCCCAGACCCTCAACGGGCGCAGCTACGGCTTCCAGCGCTGGTCGGACAACGGCGGCCAGGCCCACGACATCATCGCCCCGGCCACGGCGGCCACCTACACCGCCACCTACCAGGAGGGCTGGGTCTCCCATGCCAAGCTGAACTTCCAGCCGACCAACGCCTCGGTGCCGGCCGGCTACCTGAAGGCCGACGGCACCACCTACCGCAACCGGGGCGCCTTCACCTACGGCTGGACGGCGCCCAACGGGACGGGCAAGGACCGCAACTCGGCGCTGTCACCCGACCAGCGCTACGACACCCTGGTCCACATGCAGAAGCCGGCCAACCCCAACGCGGTGTTCGAGATCGCCGTGCCCAACGGCACCTACCGGGTCCATCTCGTCAGCGGCGACCCGAGCCAGGTCAACAGCGTGTTCCGGGTCAACGTGGAGGGTGTCCTGGTGGTCAGCGGGACCCCGACCTCGGCCGCACGCTGGGTCGAGGGCACGGCCGTGGTCACGGTTGCCGACGGCCGCCTGACCGTCAGCAACGGCGCCGGGGCCAGCAACAACAAGGTCAACTTCGTTGACATCGAACGTCCGGGCTAGAGCGAACGTCCGGGCTGGCGATCTCCGGCTTGGCTTCGAACTGGTCGAGCGCGTCACGGCACGCGGCCACGAACCTCCAGAACACCTCGGTGGTGGTGTGCTTGCGGCCCGGGCGGGTGTTGTCGCCGAACATCGTGTCGCGCAGCGGCTCGCTGAGCTCCAGCTGGGCGCCCTTGGCGCGCAGGGTGCGGTTGACGATGTTGCACGGGTCGTCGCCGCCGATCTCGCCCTGCCCGCCGGTGTCCTCCACCGGCAGGTCCACGTCCTTCAGCGCCGTGAACAGGAGCGGTCGCAGGAGGTCGTCGCGTCCTCCGATGAGCACGACCCGCTCATCCGGGTCCCGAGGCGGGTGGGCCCTCTCGGGCTTGAAGCCGTGCAGGGACAGGGCGCTGAGGGCGCCGCCGCACAAGGAGACGGCCACGAGGTCGTCACACCCGGTCGAGGTGACGTGGAGGTCGGCGTTGCCGCCGTCGCGGATCCCCTCGAACATCCAGTAGTCGTAGGTGACCCCGGCCGGCGGCGTGATCGGCAGGTTGGCCGGGTGGTAGCCGGCCACGGCCAGGCAGAGCTCGGAGGTGCCACGCTCGATCCCGCCGCCGTGCGGGGCCAGGATCACGGTCCTGGGCCCCTCGGCGGTGCGGGCCGGGCTGTCGTCGAAGCGCTCGTGACGGCGGAAGCGCCGGGCCCAGTCGATCCCCTCGGTGAGGCGGGAGGCCGCGTAGAGGTCCGTGTTGAAGTCGAAGTCGTCGGTCACGCCCCCACCTCCTCGCTCTAGCCGCAGACGGCGCCCTGGTCGGCCCCGCCGACCAACATCGCGTACTTGGCCAGGGCGCCACGGGCGTAGCGGGGCTCTGGCGGCTTCCAGGCCTGGCGGCGGCGGTCCAGCTCGGCCGGGTCGACCTCCAGGTCGAGGCGGCGGGCGGCCACGTCGATCGAGATGGTGTCACCCTCGGCGACCAGGCCGATGGGCCCGCCGACGAACGCCTCGGGGGCGACGTGGCCGACGCAGGCGCCCCAGGTGGCCCCGGAGAAGCGGCCGTCGGTGATCAGCAGCACGTCCTTGCCCAGGCCGGCCCCCTTGATGGCGCCGGTGACGGCCAGCATCTCCCGCATGCCGGGCCCGCCCCGGGGGCCCTCGTTGCGGATCACCAGCACGTCGCCCTTGCCGACCCGGCCGCCGGTGACGGCGGCGAAGCAGTCCTCCTCGGACTCGAACACCTTGGCCGTGCCCCGGAAGACGAGGTTGGGGTTGCCGGGGATCTTCACCAGCGAGCCGGCCGGGGCGAGGCTGCCCCGGAGCACGGCCAGGCCGCCCTCGCGGGCGATCGGGTGAGCGACCCGGCGGATCACCTCGCCGTCGGGCTCGCCCACCCCCTCCAGGTTCTCGGCCATGGTCCTGCCCGTGACGGTGAGCACGTCGCCGTCCAGCAGCCCGGCCTCCAGCAGCTCGCGCAGGACCACCGGCAGGCCCCCGACCCGGTCGACGTCGGCCATGACAAAGCGGCCGCCGGGGCGCATGTCGACGATGTGGGGCACGCGCCGGCTGACGGCGTCGAAGTCGTCCATGGTCAGCTCGACCTCGGCCTCATTCGCGATGGCCAGCAGGTGGAGCACGGCGTTGGTCGACCCGGCGGTGGCCATGACCACGGCGACCGCGTTCAGGAAGGCGGCCCTGGTCATGATCTGACGCGGCCGGAGGTCGAGGCGGAGCAGGTTGACCACGGCCTCGCCGGTCCGCCGGGCCGCCTCGGCCCGGCGCTCGGACACCGCTGGCGGGGTGGCCGAGCCGGGCAGGGCCATGCCGATGGCCTCGGCCACCGCCGACATGGTGTTGGCGGTGTACATGCCGGCGCAGGACCCGGCGCCCGGGCAGGCCACCCGCTCCAGCTCGTCCAGGTCCTCCTCGGACATGGTCCCGGCGGCCACCGCCCCGACGGCCTCGTACATGTCCTGGACGGTCACGTCGCGGCCGCGGAAATGGCCGGGCAGGATGGTGCCGCCGTAGACGAACACGGCCGGCAGGTCCAGGCGGGCGCAGGCCATCAGCATCCCTGGCAGCGACTTGTCGCAGCCGGCGATGGCGACCAGGCCGTCGAGGCGCTCGGCGTGCATCACCAGCTCGACCGAGTCGGCGATCACCTCCCGGCTGACCAGCGAGGCCCGCATCCCCTCGTGCCCCATGGCGATGGCGTCGGACACGGTGATGGTGTTGAAGGTGAGCGGCACCGCCCCGGCCAGGCGCACCCCGTCCTTGGCGGCCACGGCCAGCTTGTCGAGGTGGATGTTGCAGGGGGTGACCTCGTTCCAGGAGGACGCCACCCCGACCTGGGCCCGATCGAAGTCGTCGTCGGTGAAGCCGACAGCCCGCAGCATCGACCGGGCCGGGGCCCGGTCCCGCCCGGCGGTGACCTCGGTGGAGCGGGGACGCCCAGGAACGCTGGTGGTTGTCATGCGTGGCTCCTAGCTGCTCTGGCCGCCGGCCTCGCGGCGAGCGGCGGCGACCACCATGTCGATGAACGGCACCTTGCCGGCCCGGTAGGCCTCGCGGTCGAGGCGGAAGCGGCTGGCCAGGCCGCGCTTGAGCTTGCCGTACTCCTCGGCCGCCTGCGGGTGGCCACGCAGCCAGTCGCGGAACAGCAGGTGCTCCTCGAAATAGTCGCTCGACACCGGGACCATGTGGACGTGGTGGGTCTCGGGGGCGCCAAGGCGGAAGTAGCGGCGGTCGGGGAGCTGGGTCTCGAACTCGGGGACGTACTCGTAGCCGAGGTTGATGAGGCCGGCCACGGCCGGTCCGGCCCGCTCGATGTCCTCGACCCCCACCATCAGGTCGATCACCGGCTTGGCCGGCAGGCCGGGCACGGCCGTCCCCCCGACGTGCTCGATGGCCAGGACCGTGTCCCCGAGGGCACCGCGGATGCGGTCGCGTTCGGCGGCATAGCGGCGGGGCCAGTCGTGGTCGTAGTCGACCACCTCGACCGGCTGGGTCCCGCGGGTGGCCAAGATCAACCCGCCCGCCTGGCCACATTGCCCTCGGCGTCCAAGCGCGGGAACAGGGCCCCGACCCGCTCCACCCTGGCCCCCCGGGGCAGCCCGCCCCAGGCCAGGTCGGCGGGCAGCCGCGCATCGGCCAGCTCCCCCCGGGCGCCCAGGGCGGCCCACAGGACCGGTGCGGCCCTGGTCAGCCAGGGGGCGGTGAGCAGGGCCGCGATCCGCAGGGCCTCGGCCCCGGTGTACAGGGTGGTGTCGAGGGCCAGGTCGTCGCCGGCCTTGGCCAGGTCCCAGGGCTTGCGCTCGGAAAGGTAGGCGTTGGCGGCCCCGACGAAGCGCCAGATGGCGGCCAGGGCCCGCTCGTAGGCGACCTCCTCGAGGGCGGCGCTGGCCTCGGCGTAGGCCCGGGCGGCGGCGTCCTGGACGGCGACCTCGGCGTCGGTGGCCGGGCCGGGCCCGGGCAGCACGCCGTCGCGGTAGCGCTCGACCATGGCCGTGACCCGGCTGGCCAGGTTGCCGAGCCCGTTGGCCAGGTCGGCGTTGTAGCGCTCGACCAGCGCCTCCCAGGAGAAGTTGCCGTCCTGGCCGAAGGCGACCTCGCGCTGGAAGAAGTAGCGGACGGCGTCGCTGCCGAACGGCTCGACCAGGTCGTGGGGGGCGATCCCGGTGAGCTTGGTCTTGCTCATCTTCTCGCCCCCGACCAGCAGCCAGCCGTGGGCCTGGATGGTCAGGGGCAGGGGCAGGCCGGCCGCGAGCAGGATCGCCGGCCAGGTGACGGCGTGGAAGCGCAGGATGTCCTTGCCCACGAAGTGGTAGTCGGCCGGCCAGACCCGCTGGAACTTCTCCATGTCGGCGTCCCAGCCGGCAGCGGTCAGGTAGTTCTGGAGGGCGTCGACCCAGACGTACATGACGTGCCTGGGGTCCCAGGGGATGGGCACCCCCCAGGTGAAGCTGGACCGCGAGATGGAGAGGTCCTGGAGCCCCTGCTCGACGAAGGAGACGACCTCGCGCCGGCGGGTCTCGGGGCGGACGAACTTCGGGTGCTCGCGGTAGTGCTCCAGCAGCCGGTCGGCGTACTTGGAGATGCGGAAGAAGTAGTTCTCCTCCCGGACGGTGTCGACCGGGGTGCCGTGGATCGGGCAGTTGCCGTCGACCAGCTCCTCGGGGCTGTAGAACTGCTCGCAGGCCACGCAGTACAGGCCCTCGTAGCTGTCCAGGTAGACGTCGCCCTGGTCGTACAGCTGCTGCCACAGGTGCTGCACGGGCAGCACGTGGCGCTCCTCGGTGGTGCGGATGAAGTCGTCGTAGGCGATGTCCAGCTCGGCCCAGGTGGCCTTCCAGCGCTCCACGATCTGGTCGGTCCAGGCCTGCGGGTCGAGCCCGCCGGCCTCGGCCGCCCGGGCCACCTTCTGGCCGTGCTCGTCGGTCCCGGTGAGGAACAGCACCCGGTCCCCGTGGGCACGACGCCAACGCGCCAGCACGTCGGCCGCGATGGTGGTGTAGGCGTGGCCGATGTGCGGCAGGTCGTTGATGTAGTAGATCGGGGTGGTGAGGTAGAAGGTGTCCTTCTGGGTCACCGTACGACGTGCCTTTCCGGGGGAGGGCGGAGATCCCGGTCAGGCTAGCATCATCGGTGCTCGCCCCGGGCGTCGAGCACGGCCTGGTAGACGCTGCGCCGGGGCGTGCCGGTGGCCTCGGCCACGGCCGTGACGGCGTCCCTGGTGCTGGTCCCGCCCTCGACCAGGGTGGCGACCTCGGCGGCCAGGTCGGCCGGGCGCGCCTGGGGGGCGCCGCCGGCCGGGACGCCGGCCACGACCAGGGTCAGCTCGCCCCGCGGGCCCTGGGCGGCCAGCTCGGCCCGGACCTCGCCCAGGGGGCCGCGCAGCACCTGCTCGTGCAGCTTGGTGAGCTCGCGGACGGCCGCCCCGGCCCGCTCGGCCCCGAACGCCGCCACCATCGCGTCCAGGGTGGCCAGGACCCGGTGCGGGGCCTCGAAGAACACCATTGTCCGGGGCTCGGTGGCCAGCTCGGCCAGCCGCCGGTCACGCTGGCCGGGCCGGCGGGGCAGGAACCCCTCGAAGCAGAACCGGTCGGTCGGCAGCCCGCTGACCACCAGCGCAGCCAGGGCGGCGCTGGGGCCGGGGACGACCTCGACCGGCACCCCCAGCTCGAGGCAGGCCGTGACCAGGTGGTAGCCGGGGTCGGACACCGCCGGCATGCCGGCGTCGGAGACCAGGGCCAGCCGCAGCCCGGCGGCCACCCGCTCGGCCAGCTCCTTGGCCCGCTCCCGCTCCCCGACCTCGTGGTAGCTGGTCATGCGGGTGGTCACGCCCAGGTGGGTGAGCAGCTTGCGGGTCTGGCGGGTGTCCTCGCAGGCGACCAGGTCGGCCTCGGCCAGCGCCCGGGCCAGCCGGGGCGAGGCGTCCTCGAGGTTCCCGATCGGGGTGGCGCAGACGATCAGCTTGCCTTCCTTCATACCAGGAAGGCTACTTGACGATCTGCTCGTAGGCCGCCTGCCACTTCTGGAGCTTCTGGCCGGTGAGGGTCATGATCGAGAGCTTGGTCGAGGCCGGCGGGTAGATGGACGGGTCGGCCGTCTGGTTCGGCGGCAGCAGGGGCTTGGCCAGCGACACCGGGGTGCCGTAGCTGACGTACTTGGAGATCCGGGCCTGCACCTTGGGGTGGAGCACGTAGTTCATGAAGCGGGCGGCGTTGCCGGGATGGGGCGCGCCCTTGGGGATGGCCATGACGTCGACGAAGCGCAGCGAGCCCTCCTTGGGGATGGCGTAGCTGACGTCCTGGTTCTGGTCCTGGGCCTGGAACACGTCGCCGCTCCAGCCCTGGGCGACCCAGGTCTCGTCGGCGGCCAGCTCGTCGATGTAGGTGTCGGTGGTGAACCCCTTCAGCTTCGGCCTGGCCGACCGCACCAGCTTGACGACCTCGGCCAGGTCGGCGTCCTCGATCGAGTTGGGGCTCTTGCCGAGGTAGATGAGCGCGCAGGCGATCAGGTCGGTGACCTCACGCAGCAGGGTCACCCGGCCTTGGGCCGCCGCGTCGGGCTCGAACACCGCCTTCCAGGAGTCGAGCTTGCCGCCAGGGACCTTGGCCCGGTTGAAGCCGATCCCGGTGGTGCCCCACTGCCAGGGGACCGTGTAGCGGTTGCCGGGGTCGTAGTCGGTCTCGACGAACTCCTTGTCGAGGTTGGTCAGGTTGGGGATCAGGTCCTGGCGCAGCGGCTCGATCAGGTCGAGCTTCAGGTAGGTGGGGACGAACTGGTTAGTCGGGACGATGATGTCGTAGCTGGTGGGGCCGGACTTCATCCGGGCCAGCAGGTCCTCGTTGGAGGAGTAGACGTCGTAGTTGACCCGGATGTTGGCCTGTGCCTGGAACAGTGGGATGGTGCGGTCGTCGATGTAGTCCGACCAGTTGTAGATGTTGAGCAGCCGCTCGTTGCGGCGGTTGCCGGAGATCGGCTGGCCGGCGGCGGCCGCGGCGGCGCCCGGCGGGTCGTCGTCGCCCCACCCGGCCACGGTGCCGCCGGCGTACCCGGCCGCCCCGGCGGCGGCCAGCAGCCCCGCCACCTGCAGGAAGCTCCGCCGCCCGACCCGCGGGTCGGGCCGCCCCACGAGCATGTTCAGCTCAGG
>JASLIH010000518.1 GCA_030152105.1 Actinomycetes bacterium | reverse complement strand
CTCACCAGCTGGCCCCAACCGTTCCAGCCAGAGGACGATGAGGAACGTTGGACGCTTCGAGCCCGTTCCACAAAGGTCGGATGGGCAGTAGTCCGTCGTCCGTAGCGCTCTCGGGACGGAAGCCGGCCACACTGGGCGCGTGACCGACGATGCCGACGGTGACCGGAGTCGGAGGGCCCGCATGGGTCGAGGATCATGGCGGTGAACGCCGCTGGACGGTCGGCACGGGCGCGCTGGTGGCCGGCCGGGCTGGCGTGGGCGCTGTGGGTGCTGGCCCTGCTCGGCGTGGCCACGATCCCCTGGTTCGATCACCTGCTGCGTCAGGCGGGCCGGTCCGAGCTGACCCAGCTTCACGCCATCACCCTCCCCTCGGTGGTCGCCGCGCTGATCGCGGTGACGGTCGGGGCGGTCCTCGCCGGCCGCAGACCACGCCACCCGGTCGGCTGGTTGCTGCTGGTGCTGGGGCTGGCAGTGACGGCGTCCGGAGTGGTCGATGGCTACGCGCGCTATGGGCTCCTGGCCCGGCCTGGAGCGCTCCCCGCCGCTCGTTGGCTGGCCGTCTTCAGCCCCGCGACCCTCTACCTGGGGTTCGTGTGCGTCGGCCTGGTGCTGCTGCTCACCCCGAGCGGATCGCTGCCATCGCCCCGCTGGCGCTGGTGGGCCCGGCTGGCGGCGGCCGGACCGGTCGTCTTCCTGCTGGCGCTCGCGGTCGGGCCAGGCCTGGTGATCGCGCCCTATGACCCGGTTATCGACCAGGTCACCTCGCCCGCCCTGGCCGGGGCGGTGGGGGTCGCGATCGCCGTGGCCGTCGCGATCGCGGTCGGCGGCCTGGTGGTCGGAGTCTGGTCGCTGGTGGTGCGCTACCGCCGCGCCCGCGGGGTGGAGCGCGAGCAGCTTCGCTGGGTGGCGTTCGCGGCCGCCCTGACCGTCCCGCCGGCGGCGATCCTCCTGATCGGAGTCGTCGTGGGCACCACGGGGGCGGTCCTGGTCGTGCTGGCGGCCGGGGTGTGCATGGCGCTGCTGCCGCTGGCGATCGGCGCGGCGATCCTGCGCTACCGGCTGTACGACCTGGACCGGATCATCAGCCGCACCCTCGCCTATGGACTACTGACGCTGCTGCTGGCCGGCGCCTATGCCGTGGTGGCTCTGGGCCTGGGCCAGCTGCTCGGCCAGGACTCCAGCCTGGCCGTGGCGGGAGCGACCCTGGCCGTGGCCGCCGTCTTCCAGCCGGCCCGTCGCCGCATCCAGGCGGCGGTCGACCGGCGCTTCAACCGCCGCCGTCACGACGCCGCCCGGACGATGGCGGCGTTCAGTTCCCGGCTGCGTCAGCAGGTCGACCTGGACACCCTGACCTCCGAGCTGCTGGCGGTGCTTGACCAGACGATGGAGCCGACCAGCGTGTCGCTGTGGCTGCGACCCTCCGTCGCACCCCCTTCGGCTCGGCAGCCGACGCCAGCTTCCTGGACTCTTCGCACCACCTTGTGAAGCAGGCTCGTACGCGTCGACCCACGTCGTTGCCGCTTTTCGCGTATCGAGGTGGACTCGTTCGCGGGCTACCGGCCATGGCCGGTCCGGGCGACGGTGTTGGACGGTGGTTGCGGCCGCAGCCACAGCGACGCCCGGGTCGGCTGCATCGTCTGGTCGACTACCCCCAGCACCTCGGCGGTCAGGGTGTCCAGGTCGGTGTGGTCGCGCAGCCGAACGCTGAACGCCGCCATCGTCTGGGCGGTGTTGTAGCGGCGCCGGTTGAAGCGCCGATCGACCACGGCCTGGATGCGGCGACGGGCCGGCTGGAACAGCGCCGCCACGGCCAGGGTCGCGCCCGCCACGGCCAGGCTGGAGTCCCGGCCGAGCAGCTGACCCAGCCCCAGCGCCACCACGGCATAGGCGCCGCCCAGCAGCAGCGTCAGCAGCCCATAGGCCAGGGTGCGGCTGATGATCCGGTCCAGGTCGTACAGCCGGTAGCGCAGGACGGCCGCGCCGATCGCCGCCGACAGGATCGGCGGATTGAGACCGCCCACCACTGGCGCCAGGGCATAGGTGCCCAGCGCCAACGCTGTCAGGTGGACCACGGCGAGCAGGGCGACCAGCACCGTGGCGAACGCTACCCAGCGCAGCTGCTGGCGTTCGATGCTGCGGGCGCGGCGGAACCGTCCCACCAGCGAGGCCGTCGCCATCACCAACACGGCGATTGTGACGGCGAAGGCTGCCCGGTAGGCGACCAGCAGCCCACCATCGAGCGTGTGGAGGTCGAGAGGGCTACTGAGCGCCTGGGCTGGCCGATCACCGCGCCTGTGGAACAAGGTCACGACCAGCAGCAAAGCGACCGGTGTGACCGCGGTGATACCCGCCCACCAGCGCCACCGGGGCGACGGCAACGACCCGGTCGGGGTGAGGAGCAAGATGAGGCCATTGCAGGCGATCGCCGTGACGATGGTGGCCGGCACGCACAGGGCGACCAGACTGGCGGCGGGGGCATCGGGCTCGGCCACCCCGTAGTTGGTGTAGGCCAGGGCCACCCCGGCCGCGCTCAACGACAGGCCGAAGCCGAGCAGCAGCCAGCCCACCGGGTGGCGGGGCCGGCGGCTGGCCACCAGCGCCCCGACCGTGGCTGTACTCACCGCCCCGAGCACCGGGGGAATGGCCGTCGGGATCAGGACGACCAACTCCGGCCGGCCCGTCTGGCGCAGCAGCTGATCCAACCAGACGGTCACGACCAGGCCAACGATCGCCAGCGCCCACAGCGCCCACGCCAGCCAGGCCGGCCGCCAGCGCGACCAAGGCTCTGGGGCCATAGGCGCCTCTGTCATGGTCCTCGCTGCCCGCAGCCCACCACCGGTCCCGCCACCCTCCAGCGTTAGGGATCACGGGCCAGTGTGGCCGGCCTCCGTCTCGGAAGCGTTACGGACTGCGGGTCGGCCGCCGGCATGCGATCACGAAGCTGTCGCCGGTACTTCTCACATTCGTTCCACCCGAGCAACGCAAGCACGGTGATTTCCAAACAGCCAAGCCGTTTGAACCGTCTCGTGTGCCGGTCGGAGCGGGGCAAATAGGGAGCCGACCTGGGCGACAGTACCTCGTCCTCCCCATGTGGGGGGTGGGGCCTTAGCCGGATGCTGGTCTCGTAGAGAACGGCACGCCGCACCTGAGGAGGACGGGATGTACCTGGTGTTGCCCCAGCAGCTCGCTGCGCAGCGCATCGCCGAGCTCCACCAGCAGGCCGCAAGGCAGCGCCTGCTCCGCGAGCTGCGTGCCCGGCCGGAGAGGGCCGTCCGCCACCGCCGCCGCATGCGGCGTCTACTGCTCCGGCGGCCGCGGCCGGCTTCGGCGTGAGGCCCCTGGATGTGGGATCTGGGATGATCGGTGGCGTGGTCGGGCGAGTCTCCAGTCCAGTACTGGTCGGCCGCGACGCCGAGGTCGCTCAGCTCAGGGCGGCGCTGGAACGGGCCGCGGCTGGCCAGCCCGCCATCGTCGTGGTGGCGGGCGAGGCTGGCGTCGGCAAGACCCGGCTGGTCGCCGAGTTGCTCGGCGCCGTCGGCGAGGTCGGCGCCGTCGCGCTCTCCGGGGGCTGCCTGGACGTCGGGGACGGGGTCCTCGCCTACGCGCCGATGGTCGAGGCGCTGCGCCCGCTCGCCCGCGTCCTTGCCCCGGAGGAGCTGGAGCGGGTACTGGGCGGCGCCCGCGCGGAGCTGGCCCGCCTGGTCCCGGAGCTCGGCCCCCAGCCTGAAGGGGAGCAGGCGGCCCCGCTGGCGCCAACCCGGCTGTTCGAGCTGCTGCTCGGGATGCTGCACCGCCTGGCCGAACGCGGCCCGGTGCTGCTGGTAGTGGAGGATCTGCACTGGGCCGACCAGTCCACCCGCGACCTGCTCGAGTTCCTGCACCGTAATCTGCGGGCCGGAGTGGCGCTGGTCCTGACCTACCGGTCGGACGAGCTGCACCGGCGCCATCCGCTGCGGCCGTGGCTGGCCGAGCTGGACCGCAGCGGCCGGGCCGAGCGGCTGGAGCTCGGCCGGCTGGGCCGCCGCGAGCTGGCTCTGCAGCTCGCCGGGATCCTCGACGAACCGGTCGCTCCGGCGCTGGTCGGGGAGATCCTGGCCCGTTCGGAGGGCAACCCGTTCTTCGCCGAGGAGCTGCTCGCCGCCCACCTGGAGGGCGCCAGGCTGCCGCTGGCCCTGCGGGACCTGCTGCTGGCCCGGGTGGAGGCGCTGTCGGAGGCGACGCAACGGGTGCTGGAGGTGGCGGCGGTGGCCGGCGCCCGGGTGGACCACGAGCTGCTGGCGGCGGTGGTCGGCCAGGACGCCGAGCAGCTCGTGTGGCTGCTGCGTGAGGCGGTCACCCACCACGTGCTGGCCGTCGACGAGGCCAGCGGCGGCTACGTCTTCCGCCACGCGCTGGTGCAGGAGGCGGTCTACGACGACCTGCTGCCGGTCCAGCGTGGGCCGCTGCATGCCGCCTACGCCCGCGCCCTGGGCCGCCGGGTCGAGCAGCGCGACGCCGGCGACGGGACCACCGGCGCCACCGCCGTCGAGTGGGGCCAGCTCGCCTACCACTGGTATGCCGCCCACGACCTGGGCCAGGCTCTGCCGGCCAGCGTGCACGCCGGGCAGGCCGCGGAGGCGGCCTCGGCGTTGGCCGAGGCTCTCGAGCACTACGAGCGTGCGCTGGCGCTGTGGGACCAGGTGCCCGAGGCGGCCAGCCGCAGCCCGCTGGACCGGGTCACGCTGCTGCACCGCGCCGCCGAGGCGGCCAACCTTGCCGGCCGCTACGACCACGCGGTCGCCCTGGCCCGCCTGGCCCTCGACCGGGTCGACGCGGCCGCCGAGCCGCTTCGGGCCGGCGCGCTGCTGGAGCGGCTCGCCCGCTACTACTGGGTCGCCGGCCACAGCGCCAAGGCCATGGCCACGATCGAGCGGGCGGTGGCCACCATCCCCGCCGAGCCGCCGTCGCCGGAGCTGGCCCGGGCGCTGGCTGCCCACGGCCAGCTCCTCATGCTGCTGTCCCACCAGGCCGAGGCGCGGGCCCGGTCCGAGGAGGCGGTCGCCGTGGCCCGCCAGGTCGGTGCCCGGGCCGTGGAGGGCCACGCCCTGACGACCCTTGGCAGCTCGCTCGGGGTCCTCGGGCAGATGGAGGCGGGCATCGCCGACCTGGAGCAGGGCCTCCAGATCGCCAGGGAGTTCGGCAGCCTCGACGACCTGGGCCGGGCGCACGCCAACCTTGCCTCCGTCCTGGAGATGGCCGGCCGTTCCGCCGACGCCGTCGAGGTCTTCCTGGCCGGCGCCGACCTGGCGCGCCGGTTCGGCGTGCTCGGACGCTATGGTTCCAACCTGCTGCCCGACGCGGCCAATTCACTGCTGAGCCTCGGGCGCTTGGAGGAGGCCGAGCGACTGCTGGACGAGGTGTTCGA
>JASLIH010000449.1 GCA_030152105.1 Actinomycetes bacterium | reverse complement strand
CTGTTCGGGCTGGCCTGGCTCGGGGGGATCATCGGGTTCGTGGGCTCGATCCCGCCCGGCAACGAGCTCATGGCCAACCTGGGCACGGCGGTGAGCCTGCTGCTGCCGGCCGACGCCGTCTGGCGTGGCGCCTCCTTCCACGTGCTCCCGACCAGCTTCCTGGTCGCCAGCTCGTTGGCCAACGGGGAGGACGTCGGCCTGCCGTTCGGGTCGACCGCCCCGATGGCCCCGGCCATGCTGGCCTGGGCGGTCGCCTACCCGGTGGCCTGCCTCAGCCTGGCCGTGGCCGCCTTCCGCCGCCGCGACCTGTGACGGCCGGGCTCAGCCGGTCAGCTCGAGCAGGGCCAGGGGGCCGTCGCTGGCGACCAGCCGGAACCGGCCGCTGGCCACCAGCCGGTCCACCGTCGCCTGCCACTCGCCGGGGGCGAAGACCCGCGGCTCGTCGATCACCACCACCTGCCTGGTGCCGGTCTGGCGCAGCACCTCCAGGGCGGCCGGGTCGGCCTGGCCGCGATTCAGCGGGTCCAGCCGGGCCACCCGCTCGGCCTGCCAGGGCGCTGGGGTCTGGTTGTAGGCGTTGAGGACCCGCCGGCGGCTCTGGGCGCCGAGATAGGTGGAGGAGGAGTTCCAGGTGACCGCCTGGGCCAGGATCGGGACCCCGAGGACCGGCCCGGCCCCGTCCCCGGCCGCCCGCAGGGCGGCCACCACCCGGTTGTCGGCCCTGTCCGGCTCCAGGCGGTTCGTGGACACCCGGTAGTCGGCCAGCAGGGCCACGGTGGCCAGGCACAGCACCACCCCGGCGGCGACCAGGGCGCGGCGCCGCCCGGCCAGCAACTGCCCGGCCACGTCCAGGGCGCTCACCGCCAGCAGGACCAGGACCAGGTCGGTCACCACCATCAGGCGCTCGGGGACCCGCTGGAGGGAGAGGAAGGGCAGGTGGTCGAACAGGAACCGGTACACCCGGACCCCGGCGATGTTCGCCCGCGCCCCGTAGGTGAGCACGACCAGGGGCACGGCCAGGACGGCGTAGGCCAGCGCCGCCCGCCGCCTGACCAGCACCGCGACCAGGCCGAGGCCGGCCAGCACGAGCAGCGGCCACCCCAGGTAGATGAGCCCCTCGCCCTGGGTGCCGAAGCTCTTGCGGACCAGCGCCCAGACCGAGCTGGGGGAGTAGAGCTCGACCTGCTGCCAGCTGCCGTTCTCGCCCGCCACCGACCCCTTGAACACCGAGTGGAAGGCCGCCAGCACGTACCCGCAGGCCACCCCGAGGGTGACCACCACCGCGGCCAGCGGCCCCCACGGGACCTCCCTCCGGCGGGCCAGGGCGGCCACCAGGGTCCAGACGACCAGGTAGCCGAGCAGCCCGGTCAGGTACAGGATCAGGTGGAACTCGCCGCTGGTGGCCACGGTCAGAGTGATCGCGGCCAGCCCGGCCGCCGGCCAGCCCCACCGCCGCCCGTCCCGGCGCCGCTCGATCATCACCTCGAAGGCGAGCAGGGCGGCCGGGAACGCCCACCACATCACGGCGTTGAAGTGGCTGGTCAGCTGGAACATCCGGTGGGGGGTGCAGGCGTAGGCCAGGGCGCCGGCGGCGGCCAGCAGGGGCCAGCGGGTGTGGCGGCGCAGCCAGGCGAAGGCGGCCAGCCCGGTGAGCACCGACGACAGGGCCAGGCCGAGGTTGTAGGCCGGGACCAGGCCGACCACCGGCCAGGCCACCGCCAGCAGGGCCGTCCACGGCACGTCGAGGGAGGTCGTCCTGAGCGGGGCCGGCCCGGCCGCCCCCTCGCGCAGGTCGAGGTACGGGCTGCGGAGGGCGCGGACGTTGTCGACGATCACCGACTGGATGAAGACGTTCTGGAGGTGGTCGCCGCCATGCATGCCGCCGGGCCGGTTGACGAAGTTGGGCTCGGCGGCCACCCGCCGGTTGCCGGCCATCGTCCAGAAGTGGTCCGGGTGCAGGGCGAGCGGCCAGCTCAGGGCGACGAACGCTCCCAGGCTGGCCAGGGTGACGGCGACCCAGGTCCAGGCGCGGCCGCGGGGAGGCCGAGGGTCGGGCGCCACCGGCGCCGCGTCGGATGCCGAGGAGCCGGAGGGAGGTGCCTCGGTGGCGCTCAAGGGCCGGGGTCGGGATCTCGGTGGAGCCGCCGTTCCAGGCGCTCGACCCGCTCCGAGACGTTCACGACCAGCTCGCCCAGGAAGCCGACGAGCACGATCAGCAGGCCGGCCAGGATGGCGATGCCCCCTGCCAGCATGAGGGGGCGGCGCTGGGTCTGGGTGGCCAGGAACAGCCAGCCGAGATAGGCCCAGACGAGCAGCCCGGCCCCGATCAGGGCCGAGCCGAGGCCGCCGAAGAAGATGATCGGCTTGCGCTGGAAGGTGAGCAGGAACTTGAGGGTCACCACGTCGATGGCCGAGACCGGCAGCCGCCCGAGACCGAACTTGGACCGGCCGGCCTCGCGGGGCCGGTAGGGGACCTTGACCTCGCCGATCCGGTACCCCTCGTGGTGGGCCAGGACCAGGATGTAGCGGTGCCACTGGGAGCGGAGGGCCAGGCCGTCGGTGACCTCGCGGCGGAAGGCCTTGATCCAGTTGAGGTCGTGGACCTCGAGGCCGAACAGCAGCCGGCAGGCGACGTTGGCGATCCGGCTGGCAACCCGCTTGCCGTCGCGGCGGCCCTGGCGCCAGCCGGCGACAACGTCGTAGCCCTGGTCGAGCTTGCCGAGCAGCAGGGGCACGTCGACCTCGGGGTCGGACTCGAGGTCGGCCGGGAGGAACACGATGATGTCCCCGCGGGCCTCCCGGAAGCCCCGGTTGAGGGCCTCGGTGAGGCCGAGACGGCGACGCTGGCGGACCAGGCGGACCCGTGGCTCGCGGGTCGCCTCGGTCTCGACGGCGGCGGCGGTGCCGTCGCTGGAGCCGTCGTCGACGTAGACCAGCTCCCACGGCCGGCCCATGTCGGCGAAGGCCTTGGCCGTCTTCTCGACGAACGCGGGGACCGTGGCCATCTCGTTGTTGGCCGGCACGACCACCGAGACCAGCGGCTCGCTGGACCCTGTCATCGGTGCCTGCCCCATGTGCGCATGCTCGCATCATGCCAAGCCCGGCGTCACGCAGACCACTCCCGCCGACGACAGAACGCCCAAATCACCAGAGAACGCAGGCCTACAGAAACCTGACGCCCCCGCCGATACACCCAGTGATCGACGCTCTCCGTGGACATATTTCTCGGAGAGTGGTTGCAACCTTTCGTGGAGGTCGATGGTGGACCTGGTGCAACTCGCGCAGCCAGCGCCCAACAGGCGCCGGCTCCTGGTGCGCCTGGCCCTGTTCGCGTTCTGCGGCGGCCTCCTCCTGCTCCTGTCGTCGCGGCCGGC
>JASLIH010000305.1 GCA_030152105.1 Actinomycetes bacterium | reverse complement strand
GGTTGAGCGCGACCAGCCGGGTCGATGCCGGCCGGGTGTTCGCCATGACGTCGGGGAACCCGTTCTTTGTGGCCGAGGTGCTCGCCACCGGGGATGGCGACCGGGTCCCGTCCACGGTCGCCGATGCGGTGCTGGCCCGGGTGCGCCGCCTCGACCCGGCCACCCAGGATGCGCTGGAGCAGCTGGCCGTGGTTCCGTCCGTGGTGGAGCGGTGGCTGGTCGACGCACTGGTGGCGGGCGGGCTGGCCGCGCTGGCGGCGGCCGAGGAGCACGGCCTGCTCACCGTGTCACCGACCTCGGTGGGGTTCCGGCACGAGCTCGCCCGGCGGGCCGTGGCGGACTCGGTGCCGGTGGCGCGTCGGGTGGAGCTGAACCGGCGGGTGCTCCATGCGCTGGTCGGGCGCGAGGGCGCCGACCTGTCGCGCATCGTCCACCACGCGGCTCAGGCCGGCGACGCGGACGCGATCGTGCGCTATGGGCCGGCGGCCGGCCGGGACGCGGTCGCCGCCGGCGCCCACCGTGAGGCGGTCGCCCACTATCGGCTGGTGCTCGGTCACCGGGAGCGGTTCCCTCCGGCCGAGCTTGCCGAGCTGCTGGAGGGGTACGCCGTCGAGTGCTACACGGTCGATGCCTCCGAGGCCCCGATCGTCGAGTCGGAGGCGGTCGAGCTGCGCCGGTCGCTGGGCGACCAGCGGGCCCTCGGGAAGGACCTGCGCTGGCTGTCCCGGATGCAGTACTGGGCCGGTGACCGCGCCGCCGCCGAGCGCAGCGCCGCCGAGGCCATCGCCGTGCTGGAGGCGGCTGGCGACCGCCGGCTGCTCGCCCTGGCCCTCAGCAACCAGTCCCAGCTCCACATGCTGGCCTCCCGCGCCAGCGACTGTGTCGCGGTCGGCGAGCGGGCCATCGCTCTGGCCCGCGAGCTGGGCGACGCCGCGATCCTGTCCCACGCCCTGACCAACGTCGGTTCCGCGCGGTGGCAGCTCGGCGACTCGGTGGCATGGTCGCTGATGGAGGAGGGCCTGCGGGTCGCGCTGGTCGCCGGCGAGGTCGAGCATGCCTGCCGCGCCTACATCGTCATCGCCTGGCACCACCTCGACGAGCTCCGCTTGGACGACGCCGAGCGGAATCTGGCGGAGGGCATCGGCCTCGCAGAGCGCCACGACCACCTCGGCTACCTCGGCTACCTGAACGCGGAGCTCGGCATGGCCAAGGTGGCCAGGGCCGAATGGGACGACGCCGTTCGGGCGGCGCGGCGGGGGCTGGATGGCGTCCCAATGGTGCGTCACGGGGCGCTGACGGTGCTGGGGCGGGTGCGGGCGCGCCGCGGCGAGCCCGGCGGCGAGGAGCTGCTGGGGGAGGCGTGGGAGTTGGCGGTGGAACTGCGGGAGTTGCTGCGGCGCGGACCGACCGCCGCGGCCCGCGCCGAGGCGGCCTGGCTGGCCGGTGACCACGCCGCCGTGTGGGCCGTCGCCGGCCCGGTGTACGAGGACGCCCGCCGCCTGGGCCACGCCCCGCTCCAGGCCGCGCTGGGCTACTGGCTGACCAAGGCGGGACAGGCCGTGCCACTGCTCGCCTCCGAGCATCCCTACGCCCTGCAGGCGGCCGGGCGCTGGCGGGAGGCGGCGGCGGCCTGGCAGGCGGCCGGGTACCCGTACGAGCACGCCGCAGCCCTGGCCGAGAGCCCTGACCCGCAGGACCGGCTGGCCGCGCTGGCGCAGCTGGACGCCCTGGGGGCCGCGCCGCTGGCCCGGTTGGTCCGGGCCGGGCTGCGCCGGCTGGGCATCACCCATGTTCCCCGCGGACCGGTCGGCGCCACCCGACAGAACCCGGCCGGGCTCACCGAGCGGCAGGTCCAGGTGCTGGGGCTGCTCAGCCAGGGGTGCACCAACGCCGAGATCGCCGACCGGCTGGTGATCTCCACCCGGACGGTCGACAGCCACGTCGCCGCCGTCCTGGCCAAGCTCGGCGTCGGGACCCGGCGGGCCGCCGCCGCCAAGGCGGCCGACCTGGGACTCCTCGCCCCAGAAGCTCGGTAGCCGGCGGCGCCGATCTCGGTAGCGGCCACGGATCCGTGCGGGGCGTGCCGCCAATACCGTTGCATCCCGGTTCCTGGCAGGCCGGGACGCCGGTCAATCTCGTCGGCGACGCGAAGCGTGCAGGAGGCCAAGTCATGGACGAACATGCAGCGCGGCGGCTGCGTGGCTTCGCCGAGGAGGCGGGCCGCGGACTCCGATGGCTCGACGCCACCCTCTGGCGGGAGCGGATGGAGCGCCGCTACCGGGAGCTGGAAACGGCGTTCGAATGGCTGCTTGACCACGGCCGGGCCAGCGACGCGCTGGCAATGGCCTGCACGCTGGCTGAGTTCCTCCTGATCACCGACCGCGTCGCCACCGGGCGCGACTGGCTGGACCGCGCCCTGGCGGCCGCCCCGGCCAACGATCAACTCCAGGCGGCCGGCCTGTACGAGCGCGGGATGCTGGCCTTCTGGCAGGGCGCCGACGAGGACGCCTGCTCGCTGCACGGGCGCAGCCTGCAGCTGGCGCGCCGGCTGGGTGAGCCGACCACGGTCGCCCTGGCCTTGTGTGGGCTGGCCAGGGTCGCCCTGCGCGAGGACCTGGACTGGGCGCAGACGCTCTGTGAGGAGGCGCTCCAGACAGTTGACGACACCGACGACCAGCTCGGCCGCACGAACGCGCTGCACGTCCTCGGGGTCGCCGCCCAGATGGGAGGCAACCTGGAGCAGGCACACGACCTCATGATCCGGCGGATCCAGGCCGCTCGGCGGCTCGGCGACTACGCGGCGGTTGGCTTGGAGTCCTCCAACCTGAGCATGGTCGAGCGGCAGCTCGGCAATCTCGGACGCGCCCACCATTTGGCCCAAGAGGCACTCCGGATCGCGAACCGACGGGGCGACCGGTGGCTGATCCCCTGCGTTCTGAACGGGCTGGCCGCGATCGCCGTCCAGACCGGTGCGTTCGAGCGGGCGGCCACACTGCTGGGTGCCGCCGCCACCATGGTCGAGCGACAAGGCAACGCCTGGCCGCCGGACGAGGCGCCCCACTTTGAACACAGCCGGGCCGCCGTCACCGCCGCGCTGGATCGGCAACGGCTCCATCAAGCCTGGTCCGCAGGCCGCAACCTGCCACCGGCCGACGCGGTGCGGTACGCCCTCACCCCGCGCCCGGACCTGGCACCGCCGCTCGTGGCCACATCCATCGCGTAGCCACCGGGTCGGCCGGTGGCCAGGACCCCGAAGCGGCCGTACGCGGCCGGCCGGTCATGAGGAGGATGATTCGGGGAACGTACGAGAGGGGCCAAGCATGCTCAACGGGGACAAGGTCGTGTTGCGTCCGGTGCGGGAGCGTGATCTCGCGGCCTTCATCGACGCCCACACCGAGATCTCCAACCGCGGCGCGTTCTTCCCCCTCAGCGTCCTGTCGGAGCCGGCGCTCCGGCGCGGCTACGCCGAGACGGGGTTCTGGGAGCGGGATGCGGGCACCCTGCTCATCTGGAACCGGGACGACGTCATGGTCGGCCACATCGACTTCTTCCGACCGGTCAACTACTGGGATGCCTACGAGCTCTCCTACCAGCTGTACGGCCAGGAGCACGTCGGCCAGGGGTACACCACCGAGGCGGTGCGCCTCCTGGTTGACTACCTGTTCGGGACGAGGAAGGTCAACCGCATCTCGTTGGTGATCGTGCCCGAGAACGCCCCGAGCCAGCGGATCGCGGAGAGGTGCGGATTCCAGCTCGAGGCTCGAATCTCGACGGTGCCTCGAGGTCGATCTAGGATCGCGGCCTATGAGGGAGAAGCCGAGGACCCAGTACGCGCGGAACGGCGACGTGCATCTCGCCTTCCAAGTTGTCGGCGAAGGAGCATTGGACCTGCTCCTCATCGACACCTGGGTGCATCACGTCGAGGCAGTATGGGACTTCCCCGACTTCGCGCGGCTGCTGCGACGGCTGAGCTCGTTGGGTCGGCTGATCCACTTCGACCGCCGAGGCACGGGACTCTCCGACCCGGTACCACTCGATCACCTCCCCGACCTCCAGACCCAGGTAGGCGACGCCGTCGCCGTGCTCAAGGCAGCACGCTCCGACGGCGCCGCCGTGATCGGCCTGAACGACGGCACAATCGCCGCGGTGCTGCTCGCCGCGGCCCATCCGGAGCTGTGCCGCTCCCTGGTCCTGTTCACCTTGACGAGCACCCACACCCTGCCCGCCGGCCTGCCGATGGAGTCGATCGAGGAGGTGCTCGAGATGATCCAGGCCAACGCGGTGACCGACGAAAGCGGGGTGCAGTTCCTCGCGCCGAGCCGGGTGGGCGACGAGCGCTTCGACCAGCAGCTAGCACGGCTCCAACGCTTCTCGGTCCGGCCCAGAGCATGGGCGCACTACTACCGTCAGACAATGAAGGCCGACGTCGCCGACGTCCTGCCCGCGATCCGGACGCCCACCCTCGTGCTCAACCGGACAGGCAACCCGATCGTGCCCGTGGAGCAGTCCCGGGTGGCCGCGGCGGCGATCGAGGGCGCGAAGTTCGTCGAGCTGCCGGGCACCGACCATCTGGCGTTCTCAGAGGGCATCGACAGTCTGGTGGACGAGGTCGAGGAGTTCCTCACCGGCGTGCGGACGGGGGCCGACCCGGATCGAATGCTCACGACGTTGCTGTTCACTGACATCGTGAACTCGACCACGCTCGCCGCGCAGATGGGAGACCGGCGCTGGCGCGACGTGCTCGACCAGCACCACGACCTCGGCCGGTGAGCTAGCACGCTTCGGCGGCCGAGAGGTCGCAACGACGGGGGACGGCTTCTTCGCGTCCTTCGACAGTCCGATCGCGGCCGTCCGGTGCGCCCTTGCCATGGTGGAGGCGATTGGGTCGCTGCCGCTCCAGATTCGTGCCGGCGTCCATACCGGGGAGGTCGAGGTGCGTGGAGCAGACCTGGGAGGGTTGGCCGTCCACATCGCGGCCCGGATTGCGGCGCTCGCCGGCAACGGTGAGGTGCTGGTCTCCAGCACGGTGAAGGACCTACTCGTCGGCGCCGACGTCGGCTTCGACGACCGACAGGACCATGAGCTTAAAGGCGTGCCCGGGAGCTGGCGGCTGTTCGCGGCGACGCCCAGCCAGCCGTTCTGACACCGTTCCGATCCAGGGTCGTGGGTCGAGACCAGAGAGTGCTCGCCGTGGCATCCGATTTCTGTCGGATGCGCCCTGCTCATCCATGAGCCCTGGGACTCGCAGGCTCGATCCGTCGGGAGCCTACAGGGTCGACGCCGAGCATCCGGCTCGTAATCGGAAGGTCGAGGGTTCGAATCCCTCCTCGGGCTCCAAAACCGCAGGTCAGAGCGCATTTCTGAGGATGCTGGCTCCGCGACGGTAACGGGCGGTCATTCCTTCGGGTTGGATCACCGCCTCGCGTCCGCACCACTTCGCCCCACGGAGGTGACATCGTGCGTGGAGACCTGGCCACCTATGCTGGAGTCTTCAGAGGGGACGAGCGTCACAGCATGGTAGTGATAGACGGCACTGCCGCGCCTTCGACACCCGACTAGCGTCCGTAGGGAGCGGTACACAGGACTGCTCTTGACCACGGGGCGATGGTGGGGGCCAAGCGGCTTGTGGTCAACGGGGCCATGACCGAGGAGCCGTCGATGGCGAGTGGCGTTAACCGTGTCTGAGCTCGTCGGCGTGATGCTCCTGAGTGTTGGTAGGGCTGGAGCCGGATGTGCTGTACCGGCTAGCCGGGTTGTTCGTGGCGCCGGATATCGCGACCCGATGAGAACCGTGACCCATAGGGGGCACTCGAATGACTCCTGCGCTTCAGACCTTGATCTCGCTGGACCGCTTGCACTGTCATAACACGGCCGAAATATTGTTCAGCGACGAGCCGTACCTGTGGACGGCCTTCGTCAAGGTCGACGGTGACACGCTCGTTCTTGACCTCATTGGTGATCGTCCCGACGCGGAGCTGACCGAGGAAGACCTGTACCTTCGCGGCAGGTGCAGCTTCGTGGCGGGCTCGGGGAGCCACGGCAACCTTGGTGTCAGCGACGTGGATGAGGGCGAGGACGTGGCGATACCCTCCACGCTGGGTGACCTGCCGTTGGGCGAGTTCGGCGGCACGTTGAAGCCGATCCCGCTCACCGACCGGGCCAAGCAGAAGCTGAGGGACAGGTTTCCAGAAATATCGATCCCGGACGCCGTCAATGGCACGGTCGCGGTGGTCGTGGTTCTGGCCGACGAGAACTCCCTTAGCGACGCGGCCGCCGAAGCTGGTCATGCAACGTTCAAGACGGCCTTGGAGAGAGAGCTCAACGGCTTCCTGTTCCAGGAGGGCGACTCCATAGCGAAGGAGGACTTGGAGGGCAAGCTCGGGTTCGTCAAGAGGGAGCTCTCTCCGGAGGACAAAGCCAGAATAAAGGCGAAGGTCAAAGAGGCGGTCGAGGACGCGATCGTAAGCTCGTCAGGCGGGGGCCTGGTCGACCCGGACGCGTTCTTCGATGCACAGTTCTTCACTGCCGACAGCGCCCAGCTGGTCAAGGACGCCGTGCAAGAGATCTACGTCCATCTCCAGTTGTTCGAGCCAAGTTCACAGGGAACAGTCGTTGTGGGCGACTACAAGCTGTCCGGTGACATTCTGGGGATCGAGCCTGACGGCGTTGGCTATGAGAGCCTGCGTCGCTCCCACGAATACGGCACCCCGGCGGCCTCGGGCGCCCCCACTGCTCTGGTGATCCCGGCGCTTGGTGTCCAGAACATCGTCTACGGGGACACCGACGGGTATCTCCACGAGCTGTGGCGGGATGGGGCCGGGCAGACCGGTACCACCAACTTGACCGTGGCCGCCGGCGCCGGGACCCCGTTGGCGGCCGGCAACCCCTATGTGTATCTGGACACCACGACCGGCAAGGTAGTCGCCCTGTACCGCGACAAGGACGACAGCCACATACACGACCTGTACTGGTCGACCGGTGTCCCGGACTACAGCCCCCTGAGCGCACGCGCCGGGGCACCCGAGGCCGACAGCAACCCGGTCGGCTACTTCATCCCCGCTACCAACACCCACCACGTGGTCTACCGTTCCGACCGGGACCTGCACGTCCTGTACTGGTCAGGGGATCTCGACCCGGT
This sequence comes from Actinomycetes bacterium, assembly GCA_030152105.1. Next base: position 1,461 of record JASLIH010000305.1, on the reverse strand, counting down.
CCACTACGAAGGATCGCTGACGGCCGCGGCCGATAACGCCCCGAAGGCGGAGGGTGATCCCTCGGCCTACCTGGACACGACCCGGGGTACCAACATCATCGTCTACCGCGGGACCGACCGGCACATCCACCTGATCTCCTGGACCGGTGCCGAGACGCCCCATCACGAGGACCTCTCCGGGGCCTGCGGTGCCCCGGACGCCGAAGGCGATCCGGTCGCCGGCTACAGCCAACTCCATGACGCCCACGGGGTCGTCTATCGGGCTGGCGACGGCCGCCTCGTCGAGTTGTACTGGCCCGGCAACAACCCGGTCCAGTTCTGGGTTCCCTCGGCCGAGGCGCCACCGGCGGTGAGCGACCCGGTCGCCTTCAACAACCTCTCAACTAACACCAGGCACCTCATCTACCGCTCGACCAATGACCATCTGTATGAGCTGTCGTGGGTTCCCGGTGGCGGCACGCCGGTGTCGGTCGATCTCACCCTGATGGGGCTGGCCCGACGGGCGGTCGACAGGCCAGCCGCGTTCACCGTTGAGGGCCCCAACACTTACCACGTGATCTACCGCAGCGCCGACAACGAGATCCGTGAGATCCGCTGGCCGACCAACCCCTGGGCGAACCCAGGCAGCCAGCCCAACTGGCGCTGGTGCCCCAAGTGCCAAGGCCTGTTCTACGGCGGCAACACCGCCGCGTCCAGGTGCCCGGCCGGCGGCAGCCACACCCCGTCGGAGCAGAGCGCCAGCTTCGACTACATCCTGGCCTACGGCGCACCGGCCGCGTCCAGCAACCAGCGCGACTGGCGCTGGTGCAACAAGTGCCAGGGGCTGTTCTACGGCGGCAACCTCGCGAACTCCCGCTGCCCGACAGGCGGCACCCACACGCCACCCGAACAGAGCGGGAGCGCCGAGTACAACCTGCCCCACGGCGCGCCCACCAACCCGAGCAACCAGCCCGACTGGCGTTGGTGCAACCGGTGCCAGGGCCTGTTCTACGGCGGCAACGCGGCGAGTTCCCGGTGCCCGGCGGGCGGCCGCCACACCCCACCGGGCCAGAGCGGCAGCGCCGACTACAACCTGGCCCACACCGGCGTGCTGCTGTAGGCGACAGGACTCGGCTGTGACCAGTGGGCGAGAACCGGCCCGGTCATTCTCCTGGTCATTCCCCCTGCCATAACACGACAGGTCAGGAACGCACTCAACGGACGACCCCGCTGACCTGAGCAGCCAGAACGGGTCTGGGCGGCACCTGCTGGACGAAGGCTCTTCGACTCGTAATCGGAAGGTCGTCGGTTCGAATCCGACCTCGGGCTCTATAACTGCAGGTCAGAGCACATGTACAGTGATTCTATCGCCAGCCCCCTCGGACCCAGCGGGAGGGGGGAGATCGTGGGCGGCACGATCTATGCGCTTCACCGCCATTCTCTTCTTTCGATTCAGGGTTTCGCGCACTCACGGACTGGGGT